>JANWXY010000045.1 GCA_025057135.1 Bacteroidia bacterium
CGTAGAGGAAGGCGAAGGAAGGAAAAAGAAGAAAGGCTGATAGGAAGTGAGTATCTCTAAGGCTGCCTTGAGGGTGCTACGATTAGAGCTGTCTCAGCTCAGTGCTCACTACCGCCTGCCCTACGCCTATCAGCGTAGGCTCACTTATCCTTTACCGCCGTACTCTATGATATTGGGATTTTTACAAAACCTCGTATCTGATCATACCTCTATCAAGCGTTATCTCAACGGTAACTCCAAAGTAGATAATTTACCTTTGAAAGGCATAGGGGTTGCTGGACACTTCCATTCCAAAGCAGTGGAATACACTTGGATGCGTAGCTTTGCGGTAGAAAGCCTTAATACTCGGCGCTATGAGATTTACGGCTTTCCCGAGCACCCTGGTCAACAGATACCTGTGAAGGTAGATACATTAGAGCGGGTGGAGCTTGTTATTTACCTTGAGGCGGAGAAAGAGTTCTTAGAGATATTAGAAGAGGCGATTAGCAATCCTCAACCATACGAGATACCGCATCTCGGGCGAGCCGAGGATTTTGTAATCTTAAGGGCAGTAAAGGTAGTGGAACTTACGCGAACGAAGGTAAAACCTAAACATTATCCTTATAGCTTTTGGGTCCCTTATGAAGAGGCTCAGCAGCTCAAATTAGAAGGACTTCTCTTCAAAATAGCCCTAAAAGCGGAAAATAGAGTTATGCAGAAGGCTTCACGGGGCAAAGGTTCCAAATCTTCTAAACCGGCTGACCCCATGCTCTTTTCTGAGCCTTCGCCTCAAGGACCGATATGGCGTGTAATGCAGAATGTGCCTGTTTTACTCTGGGAAGGGGAGCTGCCCTATGCGATAGAGGCTTATTTTGACTCTGAGAAGGAAATCCCTGTATTTCTCCAGCCTACTCAATATGAGTATATTGGCAAAGAGTGATCCCCAAATCCCACTAAGGGATCATGTTGAGGATGTTCTACATACTGGAAAAGCGCTCTTAGCGTGCTTGCCAGAGCGGTTATCCAACTCCCTAAAGCCTTTTCTGGAATGCCTTATATTTTGGCATGACTTAGGCAAGGTTCAGCCAGCTTTTCAGCGGAGGATGTATGAGGGTGCAGGTGAAAGATTTCCGTTCTGGAATAATCTACTGGCTATAGGTGAAAATATAGAAATACCCCACTCTCTTTTTTCACTGGCGTGGATAAGTCCGAGGAAACTGGAGGATTTAGCCCGTAAAATGGTAAGCTTGTTGAAGAATGACTGGGATTCTACCCCTGAGGAAGTTCTACTATCCAAGGCCCAACAGATTCTTCTTGCGGTTGTGGCCTATCATCACTGGAGGGACTCTATCCATGAGGCAGTGGTTGAAAATTCTACAACAGCCTCGTTTTACTCGAGGGCAAAGGAAGTTTATTCTGACTTAGAGGGTCTTCTTCGAGACGAGCTCGGGAAAATAGACTTTTTTGCGGATTGTGTAGCATGGAATGAAGAGCTTGCCCAAGGTTTAGCAGGGGGTGTGTCCCTGCGCCGCTATGCCCCTCCTCCTTATCTCAACGAGTGGCTGCCCGAACGTCTAGGCTTTTCTGCGGAAGAGGCGAAGCAGTGGATACTTTTAGCCGGAGCCCTCCAATGGTGCGACCATTACGCTTCAGCGGTAGAAGCCGGACTGCCAGCTGACCTAAAAAAGCCTTTGCAAGTAGGTCTACCCCCAGCAGAGCTCCAGAATTTCCTGAGAAGCAAAGGGCAGGGAGGAAGAGAGGCCTGGCAGCTTGAGCTTTTAGAAGGAGCGCAAAAAGCCTCTCATTGTGATGATTTAGTCTTAGTAGCGCCTACGGGCATAGGAAAGACGGAGTTTGCATTTCTGTGGGGAGCTCAAGCGGGGCGGTTTATTTACACGCTTCCCTTGCGGGCTGCTGTCCATCAAACCTACGAGCGAGCTAAAAGCTATTTCGGAAACGGTACAGTAGGGCTTCTCCATGGGGACGCAGCTCTTTACTTAGCTCAGAAGAAGGGAGAGAATGAGCTTTCTGCTTATGACAGTCATGAGCTGGCTCGCCACCTTTCCTATGCGGCGGTGATTTGTACCGGGGATCAGCTCTTTTCCTATGCTATGCGTCCCCCAGGCTATGAGCGGATTTACTTTTCAGCGCTTACCGGTAGGCTCATCATAGACGAGGTTCAAGCCTATGACCCCCGAGCCGCTGCGCTAGTAGTCAAACTCTTAGAGGACATAGTAAGCCTGGGCGGAAGTTTCCTCCTTATCACGGCTACTCTGCCGCCGTTTATCAGAAAGGAGATAGAGAATATATTGAGCTCCCAGAATAGCGCAGGAAAGAATTTGTCTGGTAGTGCTAACAAGGAAGCTAATAGCACCTCCAGCCCCCAACCGCAAACGATATGTCAGGAGGGAGTGATTGATTACTACAATGAAATACAGCATGATGTTTGTCGCCACTGCGTCCAGATTGTGCGTTATACTGATGAGGAACTGGAGAAGAGTCCGAGTTTTTTGGATAAAGTAGAAGGGATTGTGAATGGTAAGATTGAGCCTCCTTACAAGCCTGAGGGTCGCCCCGTAAGAGTGTTGATTGTACTGAACACCGTCACGCAAGCCATGCGGGTATATGATGAGCTCAAAAAGCAGTTGAGTAGTAAAGCTGAGATATGCCTTCTCCATTCTTTATTTACCTACAATGACAGGAATAAAAAAGAGGCTGATTTGAAAGCTACCTGGGGACTTAATTCTGAAGGTAAAAAACTTGGGCAGGATAAGCCGCAGATTTTAGTAGCCACGCAAGTGGTAGAGGCTGCGCTGGACATAGATGCGGATTTTCTCCTCACAGAGCTGGCGCCGGCGGATGCGCTGGTCCAGCGAATGGGGCGGGTAGCCCGCCGGTTCCGAGCCGATGACGCCAGTGTAAGCCGTCCCGAAAGACCGAATGTATTCATATGGGCTCGTCAGCAGAACTCTAAGAGTAAATTAGCTTCTGGGGAGGGGCGCGTATATGATAGAGAACTTCTGGAGCTTACCTTAGATCGGCTTATACAGGGCGCAGAAGGCTCATCCGACGCC
>JANWXY010000064.1 GCA_025057135.1 Bacteroidia bacterium
GCCGCCGCTCATTCACCCTTCAATCATACATCCAAAACCACCTCAGCAGTTCAATCTGATTCCCCATCACTCATCCAGTCGCATGAGCGAAGACCCGCCTAAGCAAATCGGTAACCCTATAACTCACGTCCCGGCGAATACGGGTCTCATGCTGACCCACTTTGAGAAAAAGTCCATATAAAGCTCTATCCGTTACATATGCAGCCAGGTCTCTATTCGTGATTGGATTGAGGGTAGTGGGCAGGCTATTGTAAGTATCTACGAGGTATTCCCAAGCCTGTTGAGCTCCGACGCTTTCCATCGCTTCTTGGATTTTGGGCTTATACCGAATATATAAGCTATCGTAAGTCTTGTCTCGTAAGTAACGCGTCGCGGCGATGCTATCGCCTTTTAGGATATTCATGCCATCCTGGATGGTCAACTCAGTAATGGCATTCCAAAAAATAGGTTTGGCTTCATCCGCCGCTTCTTCTGCAGCGCGATTCATTTTTACAATCAAATCTTGAATGAGCTGCTGCCCGCCCGGCAAAACCTCTATGGCAGCACGCAATCGCTGAGCGTCCGGCGGAAATAGAATCCTAATCAATTCATCTCCATAGTACCCATCTAGGCGATTGAGGTAACGAACGGTGGTATCCGTACTCACGCGCAGAGCCTCCTTCAAAGCCGCGACTATCTCCTGCTCGGACAGCGGACTTTCTTGAAGGTTTTCTAACTTTTCACACGAAACAAGCCATGCCAGAGACAAAGGTCCGATCAAAAAGGCTATTGTTCTCATATTTATTCGGGAACGATTTCTACGACTTCCAAAGAAGGAAAGTGACGACGCAGTGGCTCCAAAACGCCCAACTGAATGGTAGTAGAATTCAAGTCGCAGGTACGGCAACTGCCCAAGAGACGCACATACAGACGCTTGCCATCTGGGCTGAGACTGACGACTTCTATGTCCCCTCCATCTATGGCCAGGTAACTACGAATAGGCCCGAGATAACTGGCTATGTTCTCCAAAGTCGCCTTCATGGTGCTGAGACTAACTCAAGCCGAGCAAGCGCGCGTACGGTTTCGCCCGCTATCTCCATAAAAGACTGACTAATAGGTGTGCCATCTTCTAAGCAAGCAGGAACGCCTGCATCACTCTGATGGACTATTTTCTCAAGGAGAGGAATCTCGCCCAAAAATGGCACCTCGTATTTATCCGCCAGCATACGACCACCACTTTCGCCAAAGATATAAAATTTCCTCTCAGGTAGCTCTGGCGTCCAGAAGTAAGACATATTTTCTACAATGCCAACAACAGGCACCTGAACAAGGGGCATGCGAAACATGGTCAAAGCCTTCTCTGCGTCAGCCTGGGCCAGCTTTTGAGGGGTAGTTACAATAATTGCTCCTTGTGGGCGAAACTGCTGTGCCAGAGTGATTTGGATATCACCGGTACCAGGTGGCATATCTACGACGAGATAGTCCAGCTCGCCCCAATCGGTTTCTGTAAGAAGCTGACGCAAAGTATTAGAGGCCATAGGACCTCGCCATGGCGTAGCCTGTCCATGCGGAACTAAGAACCCCAGAGACATGATTTCAAGACCATATTTTTGAATAGGAACGAGATATGGGCGCCCCTCTTTTTCTCTTACGGCCGGCTTAGCATGTTCTAAACCCAGAAGCATCGGCACACTTGGACCATAAATGTCTGCATCCAGTATCCCTACACGCGCGCCTAACTTCGCCAGTGCGATAGCGAGATTAACCGCTACTGTGGATTTACCGACGCCGCCTTTTCCAGAACCAACAAGAAGGAGGTGCCTGATTTGAGAAAGCGTTTCTCGCGTTATTCTACCTGACTGCGCCGAAAAGGTCGTATGGGCTTCCCATTCAGACCCTAGTGATTGCTTTATCACTTGGCTGATTTGAGCAGCAAAGTAGCCCTTGAGGGGACAAGCTGGAGTGGTAAGTTCTACGGTAAGTGAGACTTTTCTGTCTTTCTCATTCCATGCAAGGCCTTTGACCATTCCTGCATCCACGATGTTCTGGCGCAAGTCTGGGTCAATTACCTCTCTCAGCGCGTCATAGATACGATTTTGGAGGGAGCTCTCCATGCGCTTACTAACAAAAGTATTCCAGCTCAGTCTTCGTCGTCGTCCTGTTTTTTCTTCTTGTCTTTTTTAGGCTTATCGGACTGACCATCAGAAGGGGCAGGAGGAGAGGATTTCACCTCCTTATCGTCACGCTTATCGTTTTTGCGTTTTCCCTTTTTCTCCTCTTTGGCGGGAGCCTCTTGAGAAGGTTGAGCACCTGATGCTTCGGCTTCTTCTATCTTTTTGCGTTTTTTCTCTTTCTTCGGCTTTTGTTGTTCGGATTTCTCCTCGGCGGCTGGAGCAGTGGGTATAGGTGAAGGGCTGCCTTCGTCAGACTTAGGCTTGATATAGCCGAAGCCTAGAGAAAATCTCAAGTAGCCCCCACTCAACTTCGGGGCGCTGACGCCTTGGGGTTCAGGACCTTCTGAGGCTTTCCACTTACCTTCTGATGGAGCAAATACTCCTCCGATATCCGCTCCCCAGAATAGAGTCACACCTTGCCCACGCTTCCAACGGCGAAGTCCTATCCCCACCTCTGCCAATCCAAGCGAGGATGAATACACACGGTTATCTAAGGGCCGCAGTTCTTGATTTTGACCGAAGTATATGGGCTCAGTGAAATAGTTCGTATAACGCAGCTCATAGGTACCCACCTGATACCCCAGATATGGATAGAGCATCCATAGGTTTTTATTCAGCAGGGCAATACCGAGCTGTCCGCCATAATGAAGGGCATAAGGGCGAGCCAGTCCTCTTTCCGTTTCAGAGGCATCATAATGCTGCAGCTGCAGGGTCCCCGATAGGAGTATTCGCTTAGCGAAAAGGAAATCCAGATTCGCTCCGGCGGTCGTCGCCCACGGCACTATCCTGAAATCTTTACCCAGAGCATTAGAAGCTTTCAGATCGTCTTTCAGCTTGCCGAAGGCTCCAAACCCGACGCCGCTGTGCCCGCGCAGGAGAATACCGAAACTAATCGGATCCTCTTGGGCGCACACGACAGCTAAGCTCATTAGAAGCGCTGCAAGTCGCATAAAGCAAAGGTATGTGGATTTTCCCTATCGGAGAAGGGGCTTGAACTTTTCCCGAGCTTTCTGCAGCTTAGGAGCGATGACGTAGTGACAATATGCCTGACTCGGATTTTTAGCGTAATAATCCCAGTGATAAGCTTCCGCAGGATAAAAGTTCTGAAGGGGCTCTATAGACGTAACTATCGGAGCGGAAAAAATCTTCTCCTTTTCCAGACGCGCTTTGACCTCTTCAGCTACCTGCTTCTGAGCTGGGGTGTGATAAAAGATGACGGAACGGTACTGAGGACCGACATCGTTACCCTGACGATTAGGTGTAGTGGGATCATGCGTGAGGAAAAAGTACTCCACTAACTGCGCATAAGAGATTTCTTTCGGGCGAAACCGCACCCGAACCACTTCGGCATGCCCCGTAGTCTTAGTACAGACCTGCTCATAAGTGGGATTAGGCACATGTCCCCCAGCATAGCCAGGATAGACCTCTTCCACGCCTCTGAGAAGTTTGAAGAGAGCTTCTGTACACCAGAAGCATCCGCCGCCGAAAGTAGCTTCTTCTATCTGTGCATTCATACAGCCTAGCAAAGCTACGAGGAGAAAGCCGCGCATGCCTTCAAAAAACAAAAGAGTGGGCGATAGATAGCTAACGCCCACTCTGAAAACCAGAGGTTATCAAGTTCTACTCAGTGAGGTGATAAGCTATCATCAAACCAGCCGTATTCTGCACATAACGCCCAGATTGAGATAAAGAGGTCAACATCGGGTCGTACCTCAGATAGATACCCAACTTGGAAAAGGAGGCGCCTGCCATGAGTACAGCTGCTACACCCACCCGATTGTCGCTAGTGGAGCCACTAAAATTGTTCTCAGTTCTAGACTCTGTCTCCTCTATATCCAGCTCTGGAACCTCCCTTGTTTCCTTCACTTTCGAAGTAGAAGTTAGCCAGAAGAAAGGCTGGAGTCCTGCCCCCACCTCCAGCTTCATATTCTGCAGGTCTACACTATACCTAACGGTGAGGGGCAGCTTGAGAAAAGTGGTATTTAGTATGTATTTCTCAGTGATATACTCGTCGTAAAAACGACCGTTGCGGAAATACATACTTTCAGTTCTTGTCTCATCAGTATGTCTGGCATAGGAGAGTAGCACTTCACCACCGAAAACTACTTTATCGGTGAGAGGATAAGTCACCATCCCCCCTCCGAATAGACCAAATCCACTTTCGCTAACTCTGATACCATCAAAACTCGCAACATTCGTCGCAAGCTGCGGTCCTAATCCTAAACTGAACTTCACTTGTGCCTTGAGCAGGCTGATAGCCAGGAAAGGCAATAGCCACATCTGGCTGAACTTTTTGGAGTTTAGAATAACCATAGCGATGCAAAACTAAAGAGCTTCTCCCGATCAAATGCAAATCCCTCTACCAGCCAGCCAAAAAACATAGCGTATATCCATCAGACATCCGCTCTATCTTCGCATAGTGCAGTGGATATTTAGTATAGTACTCTGCTTCGGCGGAGGTAGCGGCGAGCTGAAGGGTACAAAAGCTGATATGCTACCTTTACAAAGGCTGACCCTAACTATTCCCGCGCTAATACTGACTTCTCCATGCTGTGACGCCGAGATGTTTACCCCAGAGGTGAGTAATATGGAGGCATGGTCCGCAGCGGACTCCTCTGACACTTTACGCCTTCCTAATCCACGGATAGCAGCCAGTCTGAGCGCAGTCCTACCGGGAGCAGGTCAGATTTACAACCGCTCCTTCTGGAAAGCTCCTATTGTATGGGGAGTTTTAGGCATTACGGGCTACTTAGCTTATCGGGGTCACCAACAATATCTCTTTTACAAGCGAGCCTATAAGGCTGCCCTTCAAGGGCAAGACCCTCTCCCCCCTCTTCGCCCAGAAAACATTCGCCTCCTGCGGGAAAGCTATAGGCAGGATAGAGATATATTCGTGCTGGCTTTTTTGATAGGGTATGGCTTACAAATAGGAGAGGCTTTCGCCGATGCCCACCTGAAAGGTTTCACGATTTACGCAGGCGCTGCCCCTTCTGGCCTTTACTTAGCTATTGTGTGGTGAGCAGTTTTACCAGATTTTTGGCTGTGATTTCCCATCCGGTCTTTATAGAGGTAGCATACATAGCTTATTGGAGCCACTGGCATGTTGGCTGGGTGATGGCGAGCTTTTCAATCTTAGTACTCATATCTGGGCTGCTGTATCTGTGGCTTTTGAGGGGAAAGCGAGATATTATCGCATTACTGGGGTCTGAACGCCGATTTATGCTGCTATGGCACCTTCTAGCGGTGGTAGGTCTGTGGGGAGCTGTAACTGACCCAGTTCTATACATCTGGCTGAGCTTTTTCATCTGGATGAGCTTCTGGGGATTTCTGCTGCACTGGAAGTGGGAATATTCTTTCCACACCTACGGATGGGCTGGAATGAGCGGCTTTTATACAGGATACGTGACGGACCATCTATGGCCTTTGCTCTTCTTCTTAGGGGGCACAGTTGCGATAGCCTGGCTGCGTTATGCCCAGAAAGCACACAACCCCACAGAAATCTGGCGTGGGGGGGTCATGGGTTGGATAGTCGCTTTAGGGTATGTCGGGTTTCACACCTTGATGGGATGAAGTATTAGACCAGACTTTCTGATTGACGAATAAGCTTTCGGGTGTGATGGGTAGCCTGCCCACAAAATCTGCTTGCCGATAAGGACACCCCTGCATCTCACAGAAAGGACAGCATATCGGTTCGCAGGGGTCCATATGCCAGAAAAATTCCACCTCGGTCCCCAGCTCTTTTCTGAGATGCTCTTCTAAGCATTTCATGGACTCATGGGCAGCTTGGAGATTCCAATACCAAGGAAGCGTCACATGTCCATCTATGTGGAGTGCCTTTCCATACCGCTGCATACGCACATTGTGAATATCTATCCACTCTACGCGACGATGCTTCTGTACAGCCTGCGATAAACGAAGGATAAGCTGAGGGTCCTGCGAATCCACGAGCGTGGCGCTTGTCTCTCGCAGAACTCCTAAGGCCCCATATCCAATAAAAGCCACGAGTAAGAGTCCGACTACTTTATCCACTACCTCAGGCAGCCCCCAGAAGAGCCCAGCGAAATTGAGGATAACCACAAGGGAAGTACCTATATCGCCGAGCAGATGCAAGCTCTCAGTGCGTAAAATAGAAGATGCATATATTCGTCCTCCCTTCCAAAGCCAGAAGGCTAATGTGCCATTGAGCGTCACTGCGCCTCCCTGATATATGAGGACTTTCCAGATTGTATCAGGACGGACAGCCAAATAGCTACCTGTAAGCACGGCAAAAGCAAGGCCACCAGCACTAAGTATGACGATAAGGGCCTGTAAAGCAGCGATAAGCGAATCCACTTTACCATGTCCATAAGGGTGTTCTGGATCACGCGGACGCTGGGCCCACCACACACCATACAACCCTAACAGCGATGTGAGAAGATTTACGATGCTTTCTCCTGCATCGGAAAGCAGCCCTGCCCCTCCCCCTGTGAAATAAGAAGCAGCTTTCAGAATAAGAACAGCCACAGCGCCAGCCAGACTCCAGCGGAATAACCCCTCAGGAGTTCTGGGCCAAATGTGCCTTAAGACGGTCAATGACAGGAACAGGCGTGGGGTTTACTCCGTGAGCCTCAGCCAGATATATGGAGAAAATATCCACCGCATGCAAGAGCCACATTAGCTCTGCTAAATAGGGCGCATAAGGTGCCCTCAGACGAACATAGGACAACTGTCTCTCTCGTATGACCTCCTCCATAAAGTCTAAGCGTAAGCGAGTACGCGGGTGTATATGATGTCCTTCCAATAGCCATATTGCCATTTTTTCTCCCAGAGGACTGGGATATTCCCAGCCGACGATTTCGTTATGGTTCATTTCGGGGAGGGCATGATGCCAGGCCATATGTTTGGCATTCTCTTGAATCTGCTGGCGGGCGCGCAGGGCTATGGGTTCATATTCAGTGGGAGCGTAGAGTGCAATCAGGTGATTAGCCCATTGCTCACTGAGTGCCTTTAGGCCTACGTTATCTGGATGACTATCGCTCGCAAGGAGGGCGAGAAGGGCTTTACCCTCCTCGCGCCACGAAGGTGGGATAAGCCCAGCACCTTCCAATACGCGGAAATGTGCTGCAATAGAAAAAGGGACTGCGGCTCGAGGAGAGCGTCCAGCTGGCAGAGGAACAAAAGCTTTCAATCGCCCACTTTCGCCCCATGAACGGAGAGTTCCTCCACTGGCGACTCCCACGACGGTAGCCCTGCGCTTTAGAGCCTCTTCTGTCGCCTCCAGAGTCTCCTCCGTCATCCCCGAATAGGAAGCAGCTATAACAAGAACACCTGCATCTACCCAAGCGGGCAGCCTATAGTCCCGAATAATCTCCCAAGGTACAGTTAAGTAAGCCCTACTCCACGCCCGAACAACTTCGGCCCCGAAAGCGGAGCCTCCCATTCCCAAAACCACTACAGCTTTATACGGTCCGCCCGTCAGCGGGATAGGCGGACTTTCTATGCCCGCCTGCCACTCAGCCTGTAGATTCCGTACCCACTCCCACATAGACCGAAGATAGATTTTTCATAGCAAGGTCTCGGTTGTCGGCAATAGCTCAAGCAAGCGGAGGGGGCGGTTCGGAGGCTGAAAATGTTGAGCATGCAACCCTGCACTCTGAGCCCCCTTTACATTAGGCAAGCTATCATCTACAAACAGAGTTTCCTCTGCTTTCCATCCAAGCTGAGAAAGGACGAACTGATAAGTTTCTGGATCGGGTTTGCGTCGCTGGATACGGTTAGAGTAAAACACACCGGCGAAGTAGCGCATCCACGGGCGTATCTCTGGTTCTACGCGTGTGAGGTGGAGTTCATTAGTATTGCTCAAAAGGGCTACTTGGAATGTGCGGCTGAGCGAAGAAAGTACCATTTCACTCTCTGGCAAGATGCCTAAAAGCATAGCATTCCATGCTACTATAAGCTGCTCACGACTCAAAGCCGGGAATCGCTCTTGCCAATATGAAAGGAACGCCTCGGTAGAGATAATCCCTTTCTCATAAGCGGCCAAGATTGGGTCGCCTAAGAGTGCGGGCAAAGCATCACGCCCAAGGCCCAAAGCGGCAGTTGTACGCTCGTACTCTATGCCATACAGGACCCCACCCAGGTCTAAAAGCAGATTTCGTATCATATCGTTGGGCAAAGACAAAACAAGCCGACCGAGCACCTCATGTCAAATAGCATTAGCCAGCACAAGGGTTTATGCCTTGCTGAGCATTCTGAGGCGGCGTCTCTCCTTCCACCAGGTGCTCAAAAGAGGCAGTACAGATAGAAAGATTATTCCCAACGCTATCAGCTCTATGTACTTTTTGAGCCATGGAAATAGGCTGCCTAATCCATATCCCGCCAGCACAAGCGAAAGAACCCAGAAAAGTCCCCCAAATACATTGTACAAAATAAAAGTTCGGGGAGGAAACTGAACCGCTCCAGCCAAGATAGGAGCGAAAGTACGTACGATCGGTACAAAGCGCCCCAAAATAATCGCACTGCCCCCCCATCGTTGATAGAAAGCCCGAGTCTGGTCCAGATACTTGCGCTTGAAAAAGCGCGAATCCTGCTTCTCAAAAAGCCGCTGCCCAAGGAATCTTCCAGTCCAATATCCTACCTGATCCCCCACGATAGCTGCGAAAATAAGAGATACCAGCACCCATCCCACAGGTACAGGTAAGATGCCTAAGGCACAAAATAGCCCCACCGTGAATAAAAGGGAGTCCCCTGGGAGGAAGAAACCTATCATCAGCCCAGTTTCCGCAAATACTACAGCTGTAACTAATCCAAGCCCACCTATCTGAATAATCTTCTCAGGGTCAATGAGCTGGCGAAACAACTCTATCAGTTCTTGCACTAAACAAAAGTACAACTTCTCAAATACCAGTGCTCTGGTCGGAGGGAGCATGCCCGCAACATAGACAGGTATTCATACCTTAGCCAGAGATGAGATGGTGGCGCACCCTATGGGAATCTGAATGGCAGGGAATTTTACTTGGGCATTGGGTCGTAGCGATTGCTATCTTAGTCATAGGCTTCTTTATTGGACGATTGATAGCTCGGGGCTTGAGCCGTGTATTTCATATCGCTTTGGGAAAGATTAGAGAGGACATCTCTCAAAAGGAACTCCACGCGCTCATGCGCCCTGCATGGCTATTTCCCCTTTTCCTCATCGCTCTATACGGAGCGGCAAGCATAGTGCGGTTTTTACATTTACCTGAACCTTATATCTCATGGGTCAAGCGAATCTTTGAAGCGCTGGCGCTATTAGCCATAGGCCTTCTCGGGAGCCGTCTGCTGGCTGTGGTACAAACTATCTTAGCGGCTCAGTACCAAAAATCTGGCGAGACTTATAAACTCCAGCTGGTCCATCCTCTTTTCACCATAGGACGAATAGTACTTTTTCTGCTGATAGGCTTTCTGATGTTAGAGCACACCCTCAAGCTAAACGTAGCTCCATTCCTCACTACACTCGGGCTTGGTGGAGTAGCCGTGGCTTTGGCGGCACAGGAAACTTTACAACACTTCATCGGGGCTCTGGCAATCTTTGCTGATAAGCCGTTTCAAATTGGCGACATTGTGCGCTTAGATGCCAGTACCGCTGGAACCATAGAAAAAATAGGTCTCCGCTCCACTCAAATCCGCACCTTTGATAATCACCTTCTCATCATCCCCAACAAGCGTCTCGCAGAAAGCCCCCTGGAAAATATCTCGCGAACTGGAGAACGCAGAGTCCTTTTTCGAATAGGCGTCCTGTATAACACACCGATAGAGGTATTAGACAAACTTTTTGAGGAGCTCAAAACTGCTCTCAATGAGCTGCCCTTTTTAGCGCGCCCGGCCGCCGTGTATCTTACGAACTTTTTAGACTCCTCTATGGAGGTTACCATTATTACCTTCGTACGGATGGATTATGAGGACTCCTCCGGTACGGCTCCTCTGCCTATTTTTTACTTTCAAGATAAAATCGCTCATACCATACTTCATACTATACGGCGATACGAACCACATACGAGCTTCGCTTTCCCTACCCGAATACTGCATGTAGCCTCTCTACCCCAAGCTTATGCTGCGCTTTCAAAAGCTCCAAGCGACGGGCAATGACTTTATTATTTTAGACCAGCCGCCCCATACCCTAACCGAAGACCAGCGCCAACTGCTATGTGATAGGCACTTCGGTATAGGAGCGGATGGGCTCCTTTGGATAGAGCCCATACGAGTCATCCATTCTCATCAGACGGGCATCTTCCGAATGTACTATTGGAACGCAGATGGACGAGAAGGAACATTCTGTGGAAATGGCGCGCGAGTAGCTTTCTGGCTTGCTCACAAACGGTGGAATGTATCTCATGGCATTCTTCTCGCTGCGGATGGCGCGCATGAGGCATACATTGTGGCAAAAAATCCCCAGCTCGTTGCTGTTCAGCTGCACCTCCAACGTCTTCCCTATCAGCTCTCCCAGGACCGATGGTTTGTACATACTGGCTCGCCCCACCTCCTCATCCAAACTTCGCACGAGGAACTGCGGAGTCTCCCAATCAGTGAGATAGCCCCTCCCTTGCGTCAAGATAAAAGTTTAGACCCCGGCGGCGTGAATGTCAGCTTCTTTGCCTCCGACGGGAATGGCGGTTGGTACTTACGCACTTACGAACGCGGAGTCGAAGCGGAAACTCTGAGCTGCGGCACAGCCTGTGTCGCATTAGCTGCGGTTCTTTCCCAGAGTCAGGCCCATATTTACACCAGAGGAGGTAAGCTTACGGTACGAGGAGGTGCTCACGGTGCTTTTTGGCTGATAGGTTCGGTGGGATTCTGCTTTCAAGGGGAATACGGCGCACCAGACAGCATATAGACCAAAGATATGTGTTGGATGAATCCGTGAAAGGCGCCGAAGTCTCTCTGGGCACACACAGGGTGAAGGGATAATGTCTTTGCTGATAGTGAGGGGGGGCGGTAGCGCCGCAGGCGCTGCCGCCCCCCCCCAAAAAAAAAAAGGGCCGCAGCCTTCAGTCAGCGGCCCCCCAAGAACATACAGCCAAA
>JANWXY010000004.1 GCA_025057135.1 Bacteroidia bacterium
CCACAGCCTATCTCCAATACTTTTTTCCCTTTCCAACGGGGAAATTCAGCGAATCGTGGAATGTGAGGTTCTACAAAGTATTTTCTTTTCTCTACTTCATCAAAGTATTCTCTTGTACCCACTGGCTTGGGAGAATGGCGGATATTACAGGGACGATTATCCCAGTATTTCTGAACATTATCTATGGGTACGTTCTCAAAAAGCTCTGCTTGCCGCATGGCTCACAAAGATAAGGCTAACATCCGTTTGACATTTTTAGGTAGGCAATCTCTCTTGTTACAGGATAAGGTTTCCAAGCTATTATCCATTAGGTGTATGGAGTGGAGCCCAGAAGAAGGACCTTAGTTTCTGGGCTTTCCTTTGTATGAGCGGCGTTCTCGGCGTTCGGGCAGGTAAAAACTCTTTCGGAGACGCAAGCCCGCGCCTTGGCTTGTAGCTCCCGCTGCGCCCCACATGAAGCTTTGTCGGCTGAATCCCTCCGCTTCAAGCTGCCACTGGGTCGGTTGTGTAACTCTTTTGGGCATCAAGCGATAGCGAGCGGAAAGGTTGCCTATGTTGGCGGTATTTTGTCCGGGGGAGATGAGGACGCCATCTCTTTCTATCGTCAGACGCTGTCCCAGGGAGATACGCAGCTGCGCCGAGAGTTCATTCCATTCGCCGAGAGCAAAAGCTACGCCGACTTGACTACCGAGCATTTGTCCGACCCAACTAGCCAGCTGAGCCGAGATAAATTCTGCCAAAGTAGAACTTACCCCCGACCGAACCTGCTGAGAACCAAAGCCTTGTTCCATCGGTATGAAACTCCCTAAAACAAGTAGCGCAAAAACCTGACGATTGCGCTCTTGTTCGTCTGAAGATAACCTTTGGAGGAAAAGATTTACTAATGGCGTTGCGGTGCCAGAGAGCGAGGGAATGTCAATGAAAAACCTCATTATCGGAGAGAGGAGATTGCCTTGTAGGGATACTTTCAGCTCCACAGGCACATTATGCGTAAAAGTTGTATCAATCATCCGTAAAGAGGAGAAAGTTCGGTAAGTAGCGGTGATGTTCATTTGTCCTTGATAGAGGTCGCCATCCCAGCTGATTCTGCTTCCAGGCTCTAAGAGTAAGCGTTTAGAAGCGACCCCTTGGAGATTTATGCGGTATTCTCCGCTTTGTATTTCATAAGCTCCAGAGAGGCTCATTTGCCCCATTCGGTTTATGGAGAATAGAAGATTAGCTATGCCTTGGGCGACGATTTCATCGCCTGTACGCTCATCAAAAAGTAGCCTGAATCGCGCCTCAGGCACGGAGCGAATCACCACCCTTATATCAACTCCCGTCGGAGCCAAAAATGAGTCAGCTTTTGTGGTTGTGTCTCGGGAGCTTATGAAACGCACATGTTCAGCCCCTATATCTCTTTCATACGTATGCAGGGGAAGGGTGAGATCCGTGCTGCTGGAGAATATAACTTCTCCTTGGAGAGTGGGCTTAGTCCATGGTCCTGTGATGGAGATATTGCCATTCTCTAACTCTGCGCGTCCATACAAGTAAGCGTCAGTAGTTGCCGAAGATGCCGCTAAGAGAAATGGTTTATCTTTCAGCCGTAGATTCAGTTGCAAATAAGGCGCTGTCCAACCCCTCAGCGCGATGAGCCCGTTGATATAGCTACGCTTGCCTTGGGCTTCACGCAGCTCTACATTTGGGAAAAATACTGTGTCCCCCCGCAGACGCAGGGCCCCATCCACGACATAGCTTACCCGTGTGAGAGGAACGAAAAAGCTGATATTATTACAGAAGACTTCGCCGTAGATATTTGGATTTTCTGGCTTGCCCCGTAAAATCAGACGCTGAGCGATAAAAGTCCCCTTGGCGTTGCGGATGTACTCTCCCAAAAAGGGAGTAAGCCAAAGTACGGGCACGCGCACGGAACGGAGGTCCGCGTACAGAGGAGAAAGTGTGTCTTTGAGGCTGTATATGCCGCGTCCAGTGAGGAATGGCGTATTTCCCTCTTGTACTGCGATTTGAAAAGCGACTGAGTCGTCTGCTGGCTCACCTAATACCTGAATGTAAGGATATTTCTGGTTCTCGTATTGGAGAGAGTCTATCTCTATGCTAAACCGAGGTCCGTTTTCCTGGTCCTGCCAGAGGAGCGAGGCCTGTCCCCTCAAAGGTATATCAAGTCCAAACAGATGGGTTCCTGCATCTATAGGAAAGTTCAATACGCTAATAAAAAGTTTGCCTTCCGTGTGTGATAGGGTGATTTGCGCGCCCTGCCCTTCCAGTTTCAGTTTCTCTGCTTTCCAATCACCCCTCTCAACATCTATTGAAAGGGGCTCGGCTTGAAAGAAATGCCATGCCCGCCCGCCTAAAATCAAGATTGAGGAAGTAGTATCTACATATACCCTCAGCCGGGGAGGAAAGTACTCCCAAAGGAGAGCCAAGGCCGCCGTGTCGCTGCGTTCTTGGAAGAGGGTGTGCAGACTCAGAGTACCCCTGCGCCAGGTTCCATGTAGGCTGCTGTGCAGTGCCTCGTACTTCACATAAATATCTCCTCGCACCGAGCTGAGTTCTCCCTCTATGGAGTCTCCGTTTAGACTCACCTTCAAGTAGGGTGAATATAGTGTCAATTTGTTGTACTTTATGCTATCGGCGTTCCAGTTTATGCTGCCCTTTGGAGCTTTATTTTCCGCTTGAAGTGCGATATGAACTGATAAATCGTGAATGCTGAGGTCCAGAGGCAGTCCGGCTATGTCCGTCCAGATAGGGTCACGCAAACTAAGCTGACCTTGCACAGCCCATGAAGCCGGCAGGGAGTCTTGATAAAGTGTATCATTTGCGGTCCAATGATTAATCCATTGGGGGAGGGCTTGAAACCACGCCCCTTCTCCCCTCCATCTCAGAGTGAGACCAGCTGCTTGAAACTCATAGATGCTACCGCTTTGTATGGATAAAACGGCTGGGCCTAAGTTGTATGTAGTATCTGCCCACCGCCAGTATAACTCCTCCATTGAGACCTTAGCATAGCCTTTTTCCCAAGGGATTTCCTTTCCTGTTACTTCAAATCTTCCTTCCACTGTACCTTCCCCTCCCCATAGCCGTGCTGAGATACCTGTGAGCGTTCCTTCTCCTACATATGAGCCCGTCGGGATTAGCGGCAGCTGACCTACATATCTGAGAGTTCCATAGAGTGAACCGAGAGTGAAACTTCCATTCGCCATGCCTTCTTGCAGAGTCGCTCGTGCGGCTACATTCCACTCTTTGCCCGAGGTATCAGAAAGGGTCATTTGTGCTTCCAACTCACCTTTGAGCCTCTGTATGTTGAAGTCTGTGCCTGAGAGGTGGATTTTGCCGCTGATAGTGTCTATACTGGACTGTCTAACCGCAGAACTTAGCTGCCAATCACTGAACTCCGCATCCAAACTGTAGCTCCATGTGCTGTCTTTTTGAAGTGTGCCTTGTAAATGTGCCCCTGTGGTATGTATATCTGCTGTGTAAAATCCGAACCTTCCTGTGTGGCGGCCCCATATTTTCCATATCTGAGAGGTCTCTAAATATGACGGTAAAGGACCAATATCTGGAATACAAGCCGCAAGGTCAGCTAAGCTAAACTCAGCTTCTATGGTGGGGAGGTTCCAGTACATTAGTTTGGGTTTGGCATAGTGGATGATTTCGCCGCTGCCTTTGATGAATGCGTTGGGCGAAAGGTGGAGCTCAAAACTTTCTGCATGGAACCGATAAAGGTCTCCGTGTAGCTTTATATTAGCTTGCCATGTGCCTCGCAGCGGTAGGGAGTTGCCTGCGAACGCCGCTATCTCATCCCAGTCTATCTGGCCTGCTATTTCAGCATAAAAGAGCTTAGTTTCTGTGTCTTTGAAGAGTTTGTCTAACCCTTCATGTGGAAAGTAGCCTGCGCCTGTGATTTTGCTTTTAGGCAGCTGTATGAATAAATCGCTTATGCGAGTACTGTCTGGATAAGCTTGGAGGGTGAGATTGAGTTGGGCTATGCGTATGTGGGAGTTAGCCTCTACGAGGCTGAGGTTATTTACTTGAGCGAATAGGTAGCCTTCTCCGGTCCACTCTACTCCGGCTTTCAAAAACAGAGAATCCATCCGAAGATGTCCGTATCTTAGAAATCCTGCTTTCGGAAGGATTTCTGGGGTAGGTAGGGTAGAGTCTATCCAGACGAGTTTGCCATTCTGTATCTCTATGAAAGGGAGGCTCGCTTTCCATGGTGTTGCCTTTGAGGGGGTAGTGTCGGAGGTGGCGAAAAGTCGGTCCACGTTTGTCATCTTAGAGGCCTTTTCGGTATAGATGAAAACTAACGGCTTTATTAGCCGCAGACTGGAGAAAGGAATACGCCATCGCCCTGCCCACAATCCTCGCCAAAAAGCGGATGGATACCAGCTCACCCGAAGCTCATCAGCGCGTATGAAGGGCTGGCAGGCTTTATCGTACAATACAAAGCCTTCCAGAGTGATCTCAGCTATTCCCGAAAGACGCAGCTTTTGGATTTCTACCTCCGTCTCGAGGGCATCAGAGAGTAGATGAACAAGCTGCCGGCGGATCAAAGACTGTCCCCTTTCAGTTGAAAGAATGACTTGAATACCAATCAGTATAGCTATCCACACAAGCCCTCCTACAAGTAGTACTCTCAGGAGAGCTTTCCCTAATCCCCGAATGAGCCGTGCCCAGAGCCGGACTCGAACCGGCACGGAGTCGCCTCCACCAGTTTTTGAGACTGGCGCGTCTACCTGTTCCGCCATCTGGGCTACTTTGAACAAAGGTATGCGTTCTGCCTTAATAATGTTTTACTTCGCACTATGCGGCTACTTATAGGAGCTGTCGGTGTCGCCTTAGTACTTGCTTTTCTGCTCATGAGTTTAGGAGATGAGCTTACTATATATTCAGACTTTCGTACGGCGGAACAAAATCCTTCAAAGTCTTATCACATCGTCGCTGAATGGATAAATAAAGAGCAGAGTTACTACGACCCCCAGAAAGACATTTTCTACTTTCAAGCCAAAGATACGCTCGGGACGGTGCGGTGGGTGCATTACCCAGACCCGAAACCTATAAACTTTGATGCTGCTCAGCGGGTAGTTTTGATAGGGTACTATAAAGATACAGCGTTTTATGCAGAAAAAATCCTCATGAAATGCCCGTCTAAGTATAAAGATGAGTCGCAAAATGCGGCCTCTCTGTGATAGATAAATACCCCAATCGTATGGCCATGAATCGCCGGCCTTGAAGCTTAGCCCGCAGAATAGTGACATCGGCTTCTACTTTTTCGGTGAAGGCAGTGTGATGAAAAGTTTGACTTAGGCAATTAGTTTTTGCTTTTGACGGACTAACTGCTAAGTTTATTATTACCCTGCCGTACAGCGGTTTATAATCAAGCATTCAGCTTCGCAGGATTTACAGTGCCTTGAAAAAGTCGCGTAGTACCTTGCCTCCCTGTGCCTCAACTTTGAACGATATATGCTAACCTATATTCCCGTCCCACGCGTGTCCAAGCCTACCTATAAGGTCAAGTTTTTATTCTGGGGAAGCCTGCGCTTCATTAGGACACTCTTCCTGCGGCAGAGCAGGTTACTTGCCGGGCTTTTATGGACAATAGGCTGTAATCCTTACTATTCTGCTCGCATCCGAGAGTGGCGTCCCTCTGATATAGAGCTCCCTAAGGACATCAAAAAGATAGCTCTGGTCAATCGCAGCACGATACCTGAGGCAGAGCGCAAACGCATTATGGAGGAGTATAAGAAGCGCGGCGTCGCTCAAGGAGCTGTCTACGGGGCACTTACAGGAGGTATCAGCGGGGCAGCCTATGGCGCGACCAGTGGCGCCCTCACAGGTATTTTGGATGAAAAGTGGCTGGAGCGAGCGCCCCAGCTCGCTCTCCAGCAGGTTCATGATCGATTCAAGGCTTGCGGCTGCTTTGAGCCCCTCATGGCGGGGCAAGAGCTCAAATGGGCTGGGAGTATGGAAGGCTCTCTTCCCCCACCTTTACCCATAGATAGCCTCAAGAAAATCCATAAAAAAGTCCCAGAGGCCCAAGCTATCCTGGTTTTAGAAAGCCTTCTTCCTGGGGGGTCTCCTCAGCAGCCAGAGGTGTTAGCGGGCTTTCGTCTCTACGATCCGAAAACGGGGAAGGTCATAGATGAGGCGACGAATACAGGTTCTACCCGAGGAGACTACTACGGTTATAGCGGTGCAGCCCCCCAGGCACATACCTATGCAGTAGAGAAATACATCCACCGCATTTGTCCTTGCTTCCCTTTTTACGAGGATATGACGGTGCGCTTCTTTGTGAAAGGCTCCCCAGCCTTAGAGCAAGCGAAAGCCGCTGTCATCGGGCGCAACTGGAGCGAAGCCATTCGTCTCTGGGAGCAAGAAGCCAACTCAACTAAGAAAACGCCCGCGAAGCGCGCTGCTTACAACCTCGCTGTGCTGTACGATGCCCTCTGCGAAGTAGATAAAGCCGAAGAATGGTATAAGCGAGCGGTCTCAGCCGGCTTAGGCAGTGCAGAGTATGAGAAATGGGGTCGCGAACGCCGTCCGCTCTGCCAAAAACTCAATGCCCAGCTTCCGAAAGACAAACGAGCCTACTAACTATGAGATATACGGGTTTGATTGGACTTATCGCAGTTTTGAGTCTGGGAGGCAGCTGCTCCTCTTCTGAACAAGCGGGAAAAGCCAAAGGAGAAGAAGCCAGCCAGACAGCCGAAATCAAGACTTCCACAGGCGGTCCGATGTACTTCAAAACAGGGCTCTGGCGCATTCGTATGCGCATGGAAAGCTTGGAGAGAATGGGGCTCAAAGTAGAAATCCCAGAGACGCAGACGGAGTTTTGCATGGATGAGCAGATGGCACAGGCTAAGCGGGCTCCCTTCGGCGGAGTGCCAACCGAAGGACAGTCTCCTATGCCCGACTGTAAGTTTGAGAATCTGCGCATCAAAGACGGGCGGATGCAGTATGATCTGGTTTGCCCCGACATGCGCGCTGAGGTGGATATTAAATTCTCTGAGACAAAGTTTGAAGGCGAATACAAAATGCGGCGGGGTGAAACCGAGGTCATGGGCTTTCGGATGATAGGCGAGCATGTGGGCGAGTGTAACCCTTCTTCGGACAAGAACCCAAAATGAGCCGCCTATGTGCAGACAGGCATTAATCCCATCCGTAGTACTTTTCATAGGGGCTTTCGGATTTGTCTCGTGTAAGAAGAAAGACAAAGACAATCCGAGTGGCGGTGGAGGATCCGGTGGAGGCCTCCCTACCGACAATCGCGTCAGCTTCAAAGTGAATGGGCGGCTCTTGGAATACACTCCCCTCGTAAGCTTCAGTGGGGGATTCGACAGGCGTTCTCTCAGCTCTGTTGATACCCTCATTACAGGGGTCGACACGATTGAGTTTGGTATTCTTTTCCCCCTCCCAATGACTCGTACGGACACCTCTTATCAAATCCATTCCCAGAATGATGTCCCTGGAGGAGAGTTCCGGGTGACCTATTACCGTACACGCGCATTCTATGTCACCAGTGCCCGCCATGGAAATCGGTATTCTTACCTCAACGTGCAGCTCAGCACTTCTGGAGGGAATGTAGCCCAGGGGACTTTCAGCGGCTTGCTATACAACTACTGGGAGGCCTCTGACTCTATCCGCATCACGGATGGAGAATTTCGCCTACGCTTCTAAGTTCTTGATAAGATATGCGATACTCAAACATACTTATCTGGGGGCTATTTAGCCTTCTTGTGATAAGCGCCCCTGCCTGCAAGAAGAAAGACAAAGATGATCCAGGTTCTGGACAAAACTCTGGAGGCGGTGGTGGGGGTGGCGGAGGCGGCGGTGGAGATGCTTCCCTGGGAACTATCCAGTTTCGGCTGCGGGGAGAACTGCTTCAGTTTCCTGTAAGGGAAACTTCCTACATGTATGGTCGGGCTCAAGCCTTCTCTCACAGGCTCAATCGTCCCTCCGATACCTTGGGGTGCGTTATCTCTTTTGCCTACCCTACGAGTCGTCCCGACACTTCCTACACTGCTAATGTTACCACGATGAGTGACATGTTTATTTTCATTTTCAATATCTACCGCTCAAGAGGCGATTCTGTGTACAGTTCCCAGACGATCTCCAAGTCGCCCCGCCTCACCATGAGCGTGTCAGTGTCCAATAATCAAGCGCAGGGCACTTTTTCTGGATGGGTATATGATGCTGCATACCTGGATGACTCACTCCAGATCACGGATGGACAGTTCCAAATCCGATTCTGATATGCGAAGGCACATCACAAGCATGGCGGTAGTACTTAGTCTATTGGCTTTCACTGCCTGTAAGAAGGATAAAGATTCCCCTTCTTCTGGTGGTGGCATGCCGGGGAGCGGTAGCTCTCTTCAAGCCCGAGTCCAAGAGACGCTGCGGCAGTTTCCCATGGTATCTGCGGTGCGCTCGGGTAACTACGGCACCTTAATAGGGATACTGTATGCTGGCAGTGATACCTTCTCTATCAGCATAAGTGATCTCATACTGCCTACTACTCGTTCGGATACTTCTTATACGGCGACCTATCGGGGCTCCAGTGTGGCTCGGCGCCCTCAGCTCCTTTACGGTCATCATGGTGTGCAGGGAAGGCGGGTTTATTCTGCTCCTCATCCCACTACGGCTGATGCGTATCTCACCCTCACCGTCAATATACAGGGCAGCCGAGCCGAAGGCACCTTTGAAGGGATGCTCTATGGCGGCCCCGGGCAAGAAAGCGCCTTCAATCCTACGGATTCAGTCCGAGTAACTGAAGGAAGCTTTAGAGTAACCTTTCAATGAAAAACCTCAAAATCAGATAAAAGGCTATGCGCTTCATTCGATTTGTAGGGTATGTAGGGGCTATTACTGCCCTTTTGTCAGCACAAGTGCGCATTCGGTCGGTAAGTGCATCGGAGCTTCAGCAGCTCTCAGGCACGTCGTGGCAGAGCCTTTCGCTTAGACCTGTAACTCCCACTCAGCGCTCCACGGGCACCTACGCTATACGTTGCTTAGCGGGGCAGCCGCGCCGAGAACATGCGATTCGCCTGCCCAGCAAAGAGGTCGCCTTCCCCGATAACGAGCAGCGGGTCTCTGATCCGACACCGCCTCCCGTGCCGTATGTGGCTACGAAGTGGGAAACCTTTCAGCAGGGGGCTGCAGGCGGGACTCAGCTCGTCTTAGCCCAGGGGCTCTCTTATGACCGCGGCTGTGAAGGGGACAAGGTACGTCAGGTAAGCCTTCTGCGCAGTGAGGGGGATTTCTCTCTGCAAATAGACCATCCGCGTGGAACGACCGTAACCTACTTTATCGGGCCCAACCGAGAGGTGCTGGCCCTCGTGCCCAATCCCAGAGAGCCGATAGTAGTAGCTAACTTAGGACAGAGCTGGTTTGATAAAGGGAAGCGGGCCGACCCAAGTGTAGGGGAGGCGCTGCGAAAAGCAGGCGCTATCCAGGAAGACCCTAAGATGGGCTTGCGTTTTTGCGGCACAATCAGCGCACGCGGCGTTCCGGGCCGCTCTAATGCCTGTCTCATAGAGATTCGGGGCGATGCCTGCCCGAGAGACGCAAAAGGTCAGTCTACTCCCTTGGTTTATCTGATAGAATGGTGAAAAAATCCTTTCGCCTATGATACGACACTTTCTTGCGCACTCTGCCCTTTGGGGCGGAGTGGTAGGTATGATCCCTCTGTGGGCCCAAGATGCACGGGATGCCTTTGTCGGCACTTGGCGACTGGAAGGTCCCTGCAAGGAGCGGGTTATCAAAAGCTCCGAGCCTATGGAGAATACAGGTAGTGGGAGCACCAGCGGGACTCTGACTATCCGTAAGGACCCCCAAAATCCGAAACGCCTCATCCTACTCAGTCGCATGCAGGGCAGCTCAAGCGGTGCGGGCGGCAGCGCTTCCGCGTCTATTGAGGACTCCCTTGTGGCTGATGTAATCTCCTCTACCGAGCTGCGCATTCCTTCACAGACAGGGGTCATGGGGGAAACCCGAGAGGGTACAGCCATTCTTCAAAATGGGAAGTTGGTGACTCGTCTCCGAGTGAGAATGAGTCATGACCATTTTTACTACGAGGGAGAGTCAGAATGCAGCTACACACCTTCGAGAGCTACTCCGCCTCGGATACCACCCGGGCAGCCAATACCCGCGCGTCCCTCTACCGCTAAATAGGAAAGGGGGGCCCTTCGTTTCTTCCGGGTAGGTACTTTGGGTCTATTGGGGGTGGAAGAGTTTTCCGCCCCCTTTCTTACTTAATGTACTTAATGTCTACCTGTTATGCTGCCCCTTTTCGGTACTTAGGTATGTATTTGCTACATAGACAGAAAACTCCTTACCTTTGCCTATCTTTCAGGATAAAGCCTCCTCTTCACTATTTTTTCACTTGGGGAAGAAAAAGTAAATGGGTGAAGCTGCGCCTGGGGAGAAGACTCTGACTTATGCGTACGCACGTGTACATAACAGCTGTTGCAGCGGCCCTCACATGGGCGCAGCAAACCACGCTAATCGATCCCACGACGGATGGGAGCTTTGAAGGAACGGGAACCTCGGGTTGGAACTTAGTAAGCCAGACTGGAACTCCTAATCGGTGGTGTCTGGGCGGTGCATCGGTGACCCCCCCTTCTCACGGGAGTCGGTGCGCGTACATCAGCGTGGAGTGAGCCGACTGTCCGAGGGGTAGATATCGGGAGAAATGTGTGTGGCTCTAATGCTCTGAAAGTGGCTACTTCATCTAATCTCGCCTCAGTGCAGCACAGACACAGCTAAATAAGAAAAGTCTCTCATAATTCTTAGGTCTTTCACTATTATGCTGTGAAAGACCGAGAGGCTTTCTCAAGTAGAATGTCAAGCTGGGCTGCCAAAGCCCTACTGGTAGCCTGCCTGTGGTTACTTATTTTTTGACGGTACATGCGGGCTTGAATCCAGTCTGGAAGCAGGGTGATTTCCCAAAAGTAACGCTCAGTGGGATAAGTTGCCAGATGATTTTGCCATTTGTCGGCGACCTCTGAAAGTACCTGGGGGCGCAGACGGGCATGATACAGCCGGCGCAGAAGTTTCTGTAAAATAGATGCTGAGGCGATGACTTTTTGTGCCCCTCTCAGCCATTGAAGAAGCCGACGAAGATGCCGAATAACCCTATTCCATGTTTCAGCCTCTGCGTAAATCAGGAGAAGAATAAGAGCGACCTGAAGGTATCCAAAAGGCCTGTCCCTTAGGCGTTCCATCAGAGTTTCTGACAGATGCGCCGCTTCTTCATTTCTCCCACAGAGCCAGAGTAGTTGAAGCCAGACCATCTGATTTTCTGGAAGTGAGCCCAGACGGACATACCATCGCTCTAAGAAGGGCATTTTACTTGCGATGTAGCCTGGCGAACTGTACATGAGTAGAGTAAGTAGCACCCGATTGAATAAAATCGCTTGATCGTGAGGGGAAAGAGCACTTTCATATAGTCTATCGTACAATAAGTATTCACCCACGGAGTGTCGTAAAAAGAGGCTGCACATCCATCTATTTAGCAGAATGGCGGGATGATCCCGAATACTCTCGTCCAAACACAGCTCATATCCTTCGGAAGGATTTCCCTGAGCTAATGCATGCATAATCCGAAGGTTGGCATCTATCACCCGTTCTTTGGGGGCGATTGGACGGGGGCGTTTCCAGTAAGGGTGTTTTTCTAGTCTCCGAAGGAACCGTTTGCCCACTTCAGTATAGGATCCACCATATTCCCGAAGGAGCCGCCAAAGAATGATTTGTAGCTGATTGTGCTGGACGCTTACCTTCAAGCTTTCAACGAGACTGTCTATTTCTCTGAGGGTCTCATAGGCGCTTCTACTAGCTCCGCATTCCATATGTATTTTTAGTTTGTAGAGAAGGAGCGGTAACTTTGCAGAGGAGGAGCCTGAGTCAGCTTGAAGGACTTTGAGGGCGTCAGCAGAAAATCCTCTTGTGTGGTAGAGTTGGGCTCCTTTTCTAATCCATTCAGGGGGAGGAGCTTTATATATGGGATGAGACTGGTGCTCATGAATGTAGGCGCGCTTCCATATCCAACGCTCTATGCGTTTGGCGAGTTCTTTCTCAGCTGGAGTCAGCGTTTGCGGCGCGCTCGTTCGGCGTAAGCGTTCTATGAGGGAGTGTGTCTTTTGTCCCCGAAACTCTTTTTGAGCATCGGTGCGTAAAGCCTCCCACTCAGCAGGAGTGAGACTTCGCAAGTATCTCTGGAGTCGTCCCATTTGTTTATTGATTCTGGCTTATTACCGCTTAGGTGCAAAGATATGCAGAGTGACTTTTTGTTTACCTGAGTTAGAAATATGATTTTCCAAGAGTTCATTTTCCAGATACATTTGTATTGATATGACACGCACTAGTCAGTATGTCGGCTTGGGGCTACTGGGTGCCCTTTCTCTGATGGCGAATAATCTTCAGATAACTAACTTTAGTGTCAATCAGGCTAATCAGACAGTTTCCTTTCAGGTGAGCTGGCAGAATGCCTGGCGACTTACCTCGCCTCCGAGCAACTGGGATGCCGTGTGGATTTTTGTCAAGTTCAGGGCATGTAATCAGTTCAATGATCCATGGACACACGGGCAGATTAGTACTACGCTCAGCGATCACACAATACCCGCAGCCTTGGAGGCAAGCTTATCCGATGGTAGTGGTGTAGGCATAGATCCGGCACCGAATAACCTCGGCGTCATGCTGCGGCCGGCAAATGCTGGCACCTATGCCACCTTTGGACCGCACAGTGTCACTCTCAAAGTGACGAACCTACCTACCTCAGGGCAGTTTGACTTCCGCATTTTTGGGATTGAGATGGTATTTATCCCAGAAGGGGCTTATACATTAGGTACCTTGAATGGATGGCATTCCACGACAACTGAGGCAGCTCGGGCATTTGACCAAAATGGAAATAATAGTGATCCGCATATCCCCTACAACATTACTTCAGAAGCCGCCCTTACAGTGAGGTGGGCAGGTTCAGGTGCTACTTCTATAAACGTTCCCGCTACTTTTCCGAAGGGTTTCCGAGCTTTTTATATCATGAAGTATGAAATATCGCAGGGTCAATATGCGGCTTTTCTGAATACGCTGCCCTCTGGTGCGGCTTCTTTTAGGTACACAGGTTTCTTTAATAGTTGGCGTAATAGGCTTGCCAACAGCGGTTCTTATCCGAATCAGTTTTTCTCTGATAGGGAGGACCGAGCACAAAATTACCTTTGCTGGCATGATCTGTGTGCGTATTTAGATTGGGCCGCTTTGCGTCCCATCACGGAGATGGAGTACGAAAAAGTGTGTAGAGGCGCACTACCTGAAGTGAGAGGAGAGTATGCATGGGGTACAACAAATATCGCTTTTGGGACTACGCTCAGTATCACGCCTGAGACTGGTACGGAGGTTTTCAGTGCACCCGTGAATGCGAACTGTACTGGATGGATCGGAGGTAACTACGCAGGGGGAGATGGAGGGCAAGGTCCGGTTCGCGTGGGCATACATGCGAAACCTGGCTC
>JANWXY010000015.1 GCA_025057135.1 Bacteroidia bacterium
CCCCCCCCCCCCCCCCCCCCCACACACACATAACCTTCCCCAGTAGCACGACAACACTCCCAAACATCCAAACCCCATCCCCTTCAAATCATAGAGACAACGAGCCACTACTATGATGACGACTCGCCCCCGTCCATTCCCCTGCTGTGTTATCTAAACCTAAAAACCGCAAAAGGCCCAAAAGTCCGAACCCAATAGCCTCCCGATAATCTACAAGGGCTGAAGGGGCTTCCACATATGATACACCTATTTTATCTGCGGCTGTCCTCAGATGCTCCATCAGAAAGGCATTTTTAGCCCCTCCGCCCGTACAAGTATAAGTCCGAGCCGATGTGCCTACAAGAGCCTTGACGATTTGACGCACAATAGCGATGACAGCCGTGTGCAGTTTATCTTTTGGGGGCGCAGAATGTCTTAGGAAGGGCGCCACAAAATCCCGCTGGACTGTTTCATTATCCAGAGCTTTGGGGGAAGGGGCACGAAAAAAGGCATGTCGCTCAAACTGCTCTATCAACTCAGGTATGAAGATTCCTTCCCGAGCCAGCCTACCCTCAGGGTCATATGAGCAGTCGGGGTTTGCTTGAGTAGCTAATGCATCAAGCAGTTGATTACAAGGAGAGATATCGTACCCCGAGCGGCTGGGTAAATGGGTGATGTTAGCGATGCCACCCAGATTAATCAGCGTCTCATATTCAGAAAATAGAAGCAAGTCTGCGTTGGGAATAAGGGGGGCACCAGTACCACCGCTGGCCACATCTCTGGCACGCATGTGAGCCACCACTGGTTTGCCGGATAAAACGCGCAGACGCTCAGTGTCTCCCAATCCCCATGTGAGCCCCTTTTCGGGTTCATGAAAGACCGTATGCCCATGCCAAACAATCAGCTCATAAGCAAACTGAGCAAAGTGTCTATTCACCGTCTGGGCGGTCCAGTCTGTATACTGCACACTCAAGCGGAGGAGCTCTTTCCCAGAGGCAGAAGCGCTCTGTCGCAGGAGAAACCGCATATTCTGAGGATAGGCGAAGGTTTCAGCTTCAAGCAGAGTATATACCCATCCCGAAGCCCCCCGCCGATAGGAGACGAGAATGGCGGTAACCCCATCCGCCGAACTGCCTGCCATTAGAGAAAGTACGCGCCAGCTACCGAAGGATGAGAGACTCATAGAACCTCTGCAAGCGAGGCAGTAATACCTGACGATCATATTGAGATTCAGCCAGCTGGCGGGCAGCTCGGCCCATCTGTTCTCGCAAAACTGGGTTATTGTAAAGCGCAGCTAATGCCTCTCTAAATCCTACCGCTGTCTCCGAGAGGAAAATATCCTGTCCCAACCGATAGGTAAGATTCTCGGCGGCAATGGGCGTGGCTACGATAGCTCGTCCTGTGGCAAAAGCTTCTATTAGCTTGATGCGAATGCCGCTTCCAGAAAAAAGCGGAGCGATAAATATCTCATGTTCGTGAAAAAATGCCTGTGCATCCTTGACTTCTCCAAGAATATGGGTCTGAGAGTCAGCGTATTTATAGAGCCAACGGGGCGTATTCCTACCTGCAATAGATAAGTGGGCGTCGGGATGCTGCCGACGAAAGTCTCGCCATACATTTTCTAAAAACCAAACGATTCCCTGCTGATTGGGAAGCCAGTCTAACCCTCCAATAAAGCCTATACGAGGCGGCTGCTGACCGAGCAGAGGCGCTGAGTATTTTTTCAAGTCAATGCCAAAAGGAAAAACCTCCACGGTGCCTTGATACCCACTTTGCCGGACAAAGTCCGCCTCCTTTTCTGATATAGGCAGAAGTCCATCGTATGTATGGAGTATCCGCCGTTCGTAAGCCTCTATACGATGCGCTTGAAGGTAAAAGTACGGACGGAGCATCCACCTTTGCTCAGCTGCGTGACGATACCAGATTTGTGACTCTATGTTGTGCAGACGATATACCTTGGGGAGCGAAAGCTTCTCTACATAAGGGGTAAGGTAAGGACTCTCCACTTGAATAAGGTTAGGCTGGAAGCGCTCTATGACTTCACAGAGGATAGCTCCGAATCTATCACTGCGAAACCGCGCCACATGGTACGGCTCCTGAGTAAAAAGGTTTCTGAGAGCCCCTAAAAGTGTAGGGCGGGTATCTACTTCAACGGCGGTTATGCTGACGGGAGCAGGATAGGTAGGATCATACGGGTGCTTGTATGTACTCATCACAAGCGCATGTGCCCTCCCTCCCATCGCTTGTACCATTTCCAAGAAGTAGGCATTGCCGATAGCTCCACCATCAGAAGGCGGATAGGGTGATTTAGGTGACAGCTGGAGGAAACGCAACATGCACTTAAAAAAGAGATTGAACCGTTTTACCAGCTATGGGAGGCATTTTTTATGTAGCGAAATAGAGCCCCCTGACGGATTTGAACCGCCGACCTACTGATTACAAATCAGTTGCTCTACCGCTGAGCTAAGGGGGCGCGAGAGTGCAAAGCTAAGTACTTCACTTCTGACGACGGCGACGGCGAGTGCCCTTGGTACGAGACAGAGACTCACCGGCCAGATAAGGATTGAAATCCACCAGCTCTATCATCGCCATCTCAGCACCATCGCCATGGCGCGGCCCCAACTTGAGTATCCGAGTATAACCGCCAGGCCTCTGCATCACAGCCGGAGCGATAGTGCTATACAACTCTCGGATAGCACTTTTCTGCTGAAGATATTTGAAGAGGATTCGGCGATTATGCGTAGTATCTACTTTAGCCCGCGTGATAAGGGGTTCTATAAATCGACGCAGAGCCTTAGCTTTTGCAAGCGTAGTAATGAGCCGTTTATGCTGGATGAGAGAAAGGGATAGATTGCGCAAGAGAGCCTTGCGATGGGAGGCCTTTCGTCCAAGATTATTGATAGTATCTCCGTGACGCATAGATTATTTCATTGAATGGGCTTTATAAGCTGAAACATCCATGCCGAGGCGCAAGTTCATCTTAGCGAGGTAGGTCTCTAACTTTTCTAAGCTTTCCCGCCCGATACCTCGGTAATGCTCTAAATCTTTGGGCTGAAGTTGAACAAGGTCTATTAGCCGAGTTATGCCTGCATTCTTCAGCGAGCTAAACCCCGTTGCAGTCAAACCCAACTCCACATCCTCTAACGGTGTAAGAAGCAAACGCAGCATCTCGGGATTAGGCTCTGTGGACTTAAAAGTAGAAGGAAGGGCAAAAGCCTTGCCCGCGCCACCTCTGAACAGCCGACTAAAGTGTTCCAGTAAGATATTCGTAGCTGACTCCAAGGCTTCTCTGGGCGTTACATTGCCCTTAGTTTCAATCTCTAAAATCAGCTGCTCATAGTCGGCCCGTTCTCGATAGAGGATAGTCTCCACCCGTGGTACAACCCGCAGTACAGGCGAAAAGCTCGTATCCAGAACGATTTCGTGCAAGTCTATTTTGCCACGCAAAAGGGCCTTATTCTCTTCCGCGAGACGATAGCCTCGTCCTTTGGCGATTCCGAGCTCCATCTGAACGACCGCCGACTTATCTAAGTTCATGATGACCAGGTCTGGGTTGGCTATCTCGTAAGCAGGGGTTTGCTGCGCAATATCGCCTGCGGTAAAGACTTCTTTATTGCGGATCTCCACGAAAATTCGCTCTGGTGCATCTTCTATGGTAGGACGGAGCGCTACTTTTTTGAGACTGAGGACAATATCTACCACATCTTCCATGACCCCCTCTATAGCGCTAAACTCGTGAGGGATGCCGGGCACTTTGAGCGTCGCTATCGCATATCCCTCTATGGAAGAGAGTAGAACCCGACGGAGCGCATTTCCTATGGTGATTCCATATCCTGGCTCCAAGGGGCGGAATATGTATTTGCCGAAATAGCGATTTTCTTCCGCCACCTCAAATGTATCTGGTAAAACTAAAGGTGCCGTGAGCTGCATATGTCGGATTATTTAGAGTATAGCTCAACTATGAGACGCTCTTGAATGTTTTCGGGTATCTCAGCCCGGGGAGGAACATAGAGGAAGGTGCCTGCATATTCGGACTTACGGACCTCTATCCACGGATACTTAGAACGGCTACTTTCTAAGGTTTTTTGGAAGGCTTGAACTTGCTGGGCTTTGGGGCTGAGAGATATGACATTCCCGGGGGATACTAAATAGGAAGGGATATTTACAGGGCGTCCATTGACGAGGATGTGGCCATGTGAGACGAGCTGGCGAGCAGCTGGGCGGGTGCGAGCGAAACCCATCCGATAAACCACATTATCCAGTCGGCGCTCTAAGAGCTGGAGGAGATTTTCGCCTGTATTTCCCTTCATTCGGGCAGCTTTCTCAAAGAAACGGCGAAACTGTCGCTCTAATAAGCCGTAAATAGCTTTGGCCTTTTGCTTCTCCATAAGCTGGCGCCCATATTCGCTGAGCTTACCTCCTCGCTTGAAGCGACCATGAATGCCGGGGGGATAACTTTTGCGACTAAGCGTTCGAGATGCCCCAAATATCGGCTCGCCGAAGCGCCGAGAAATACGAAGTCTAGGTCCTGTATAGCGTGCCATACTTATACGCGTCTGGGTTTAGGAGGACGACACCCATTGTGTGGAATAGGCGTGATGTCTCTAATGGTGCGAACGTGGATACCACTCGCTTCTATCGCGAGCAGAGCGGCTTCACGTCCTGACCCTGTGCCCTTGAGAGAAGCATCCACCGTACGCAAACCTGCTTCATAAGCTACCTTTGCGGCATCCTGGGCTGCAATCTGGCCAGCATAGGGGGTATTCTTCTTAGAGCCACGAAAGCCGACTTTCCCAGCCGAACTCCAGGAAATAACATTCCCACTGGCATCAGTGAAGGTGATGATGATATTATTGAAAGTGGCCTGAATATAAACCCGCCCCTCCGGAGCGACCTTAATCTTTTTTCTGGCTCGTCCCTTTTTATCAGTAGAAGACATAGGCTATTATTTCTTTGGTGCTTTCTTCTTTCCTGCGACGGTTTTACGCTTACCTTTTCGCGTACGAGCATTGGTACGAGTGCGCTGCCCTCTCACAGGCAAACCTGCTTTGTGTCGCATGCCTCTATAAGAGCCAATTTCCACCAGCCGACGAATATTCATCTGAATCTCCGCCCGCAGTTGCCCTTCTACTGTGTAGCCTTGTTCTATGACAGAGCGTACGCGGCTCACTTCTTCTTCGGTCCATTCAGAGACACGCTTCCGAGGGTCTATTTTAGCCTGAACCAGAACATCCCAAGCATTGCTGCGGCCAATACCATAGATATACCGCAGAGCTATAAATCCTGGTTTATTCCTCGGTAAATCTACTCCAGCAACACGAGCCATATTACCCTTGACGCTGTTTGAGCTTAGGGTTCTTCTTGTTGATGATATAAATGCGTCCCTTTCGGCGGACGACGATACATTCTGGACTGCGCTTGCGCACGGAAGCCTTCACTTTCATAAGCGTATCATTTATATCTGTAAATAATGCGTCCTTTCGTGAGGTCATAAGGCGATATCTCCACAGTAACCTTATCCCCGGGAAAAATCCGGATAAAGTGCTTGCGCATTTTGCCTGAGATATGCGCCAAAATCAAATGACCATTTTCTAATCGTACCCGAAACATAGCGTTGGGGAGAGATTCTTCTATCGTCCCGTCCAATCTGATGAAATCTTCCTTAGACATGGACCAAAGATTTTTTGATGGGTTCAAAGGAGGTCAGAATCTGAGCCTGTCCTCGGCGTACCACCACAGTGTGTTCGAAATGTGCCGCCAGGGAGCCATCTCTGGTGCATACAGCCCATCCGTCGGGGCCTCTACGAACTCGCCGAGACCCCATCTGTACCATGGGCTCAATCGCAATGACTAAGTTATCCGGAAGCCTAAATCCTTTACCCGGCTTCCCCACATTGGGTATATCTGGCGGCATGTGCATGGCTTCTCCCACTCCGTGTCCTGTAAGCTGTTCTGAAACCGCAAAATTATAGCTTTTTACGTACTCAAAGATGCTATGACCGATATCACCCGTGTAAGCACCAACTTTGGCTTGGCTAATGCCTCGGTAAAGGGCTTCTTCAGTAACCTTCAAGAGCTTATAGGCCTGAGGGGAGATGTTGCCTACCGGAAAAGTATAAGCCATATCTGCATGAAAGCCTTTCAGTCGCACGCCACAGTCTATGCTGACAATTTGCCCTTCCTGTAAGTAGCGAGATGAAGAAGGCAGTCCATGAACAATCTCCTCATTTATAGACACACAGAGCGTATATGGATATGACGTATCCTCAAAAGGGGGCTGATATCCTTTGAATGCAGGCTCAGCACCTTCACGACGAATGAACTCCTCAGCTATATCGTCTAACTCCGCCGTAGTAATACCTGGCACGATATACGAAGCTAAATACCCAAACATCCGACTCAGAATATCGGATGCTGCTGCGATGATTTTGATCTGCTCTTCAGAATATATCGGCCACCCCTCGTACTTCATAGTGCTGGAGCTGTAACGCTACGCCCTCTAATACGGCCAGTTTTCATGAGCCCTTCGTAATGACGCATTAGCAGAAAGCTTTCTATCTGCTGGAGAGTGTCCAGCACTACACCTATCATGATGAGAATGGTCGTCCCTCCAAAAAACTGGGCAAACTGATTGGAGACCCCAGCCAATCGTACAAAAGCAGGCAAAATGGCCACACCAGCCAAGGCAAAAGCCCCAGGTAGAGTAATCCGAGTCAGAACCGCATCTATGTAGTCAGCTGTGGGTTTCCCTGGTTTGATGCCGGGAATATATCCCCCAGCCCTTTTGAGCTGCTCTGCAATGTCTCTCGGGTTGATAGCGATAGCGGTGTAAAAGTAGGTGAAGAGTACGATAAGGATCACAAACAAAAAGTTATACGCAAAGCTGGTGTAATCGGCGAACCAGCTCCCAGTAGAGAGCCAGAAATCACTTTCGGGAAAGTACTGTGCGATCGTAGCAGGCAAAAACATGAGAGACTGGGCAAAAATTATTGGCATGACACCAGCCGAGGTCAGCTTTAGAGGGATATGACTCGTAGAAGATACGCCCCCCATTCCCATTGGATACCTTCCACCCGCCATCTGACGCGCATAATGGACCGGAATCTTCCGTACCGCCTGCTGAAGCAGGACCACCGCTCCAATCACTACCATCAAAGCCAGTACTTCTATGTAGAAAACCATCGGCGGATTAGATGTGGCCTCGTTGAGGAGCGCCGGCGGAAGCTCCGCCACTATGCCAATAGCAATAATCAGGGAGCTACCATTACCCAGCCCTTTGTCCGTGATCTTATCCGCCATCCAAACTAGAAACATCGTTCCCGCCAACATGCATAGCAGAGAGGTGATGGTAAAAGTCGTAGGCGACATAGTGATGGCAGAGGCGTACTGAGTGCGCAGATTGACCAGATAGCCCGTGCCTTGGACGAGAACGACGCCAACGGTCAGAAGTTTAGTGTATTGATTGAGTCGGCGAGTGCCACTTTCTCCCTCTTTTTGGAGCTTCTGTAAAGAAGGAACAGCTGTGGCTAAAAGCTGAATGATGATGGAAGCGGAGATATAGGGCATGATGCCCAGAGCCAAGATAGCACCCCGAGAAAAGGCCCCGCCAACAAAAGCATTTAGCATTCCCAATATACCTGTACCCTGCGTCCGAGCAAACTCTTCTGATAGTACCTGCGAGTCTATACCTGGCAGAACGATAAAAGAGGCAGCCCGATAAATAGCCAAAAGAACCAGCGTGAATAAAATCCGCTCTCGGAGCTCTGGTACGCTAAATATATTGCGCAGGGTCTGTATGAGCCCTTTCATGAAGATAAAGATACGACCTTTCCGCCGACTTGCTCTATTGCAGCTTGGGCAGCAGCGCTAAACTTATGAGCTTTGATGGTAACTGCCCGAACAAGCTCGCCGCGAGCAAGGATTTTGATAGGCATCCCTGCACGAACGACACCCTGCGCATAAAGCCATTCAGGCGTTATTTCATCTAAGTCAGGGTGGGCTTGCAGGATAGTAGATATCCGCTCCAAGTTCAAAGGAAAGTATGCCACTCGGAAGGGATTCTTGAAGCCAAACTTAGGGATGCGACGCTGATAGGGCATTTGTCCCCCTTCAAACCCTCGCTTGACGCGATAGCCAGAGCGAGATTGGTCCCCTTTGTGACCGCGAGTAGATGTGCCGCCATGACCACTGCCTTCACCGCGGCCGACACGCTTCTTCTTGTGCACAGCACCAGAGGCAGGACGTAAACTATGTAAGATGCTACTCATGATACCAGTTCTATTTTGACAAGGTGGCTGACTTTGCGGAGCATACCGATAATAGCTGGATTGACTTCCTTTTCAACAGCGTGCATACGGCGGCGTAATCCAAGCGCCCGCAGCGTTTCTTTCTGCCTACGAGGACAATCTATACTACTGCGCACCTGCGTTACTCGTACTCGCATCGCTGATTTCATAGGTTCCGTGAAAAACTTTTTGAAGTGATATGTTGCGTCTATGAGCTATGGAGGCCGCATCCTCCAGCTCCATAAGAGCTTTGAATGTAGCCCGGACGACATTGTGAGGATTAGAAGAGCCGATAACTTTAGCCAGAACATCCTGCACGCCCAGCACCTCCAAAACGGCACGGACAGCCCCTCCCGCAATCAAACCTGTCCCAGGCGCCGCAGGTCGTAGAATAAGCCGTGTAGCTTCATACTTGACAGAGACGGTGTGGGGAATAGTCGTGCGTCGAAGAGGTATGCGGTAAAGATTCTTTTTCGCAGCCTCTATACCCTTAGCGATAGCGATATTAGCCTCAGCCGCCTTCCCCAAGCCGAAGCCAACGACGCCTTGCCTGTCGCCCACGACCACTAATGCAGCAAATCCAAACCGACGCCCCCCTTTGACCACTTTGGAGGTTCGGTTGAGCCAGACGAGGCGGTCTTCCAAAGCCTCTTTTGACATTACACGCTTAGCCATAGACTAAAAAATTAATCCTCCTTCTCTTGCGCCTTCTGCCAAGGCGCGAACGTTTCCATGATACTGGTAACCATTTCGGTCAAAAACCACTTTTTGTATTCCCGCGGCTTTTGCCCGCTCTGCTAGCTTCTGTCCGACGATACGACTGCGCTCCAGAGGACGAGCCCCAGCTGACTGAACCTCGGGCTCTCTGGAACTAGCTGAGACCAGCGTGCGTCCCTTGGTATCGTCTATAAGCTGAGCATAGATGTATTTATTGCTACGAAACACGGAAAGCCGCGGACGCTCAGGCGTACCAAAGACCTTTTTGCGTATGCGGCGCTTAATCCGAAAGCGACGATATGCTTTGACTTCTACTTGCATGACTCACCTATTTTTTGCCTTTACCTTTCGCTTTTCCAGCCTTGAGCTTGATCACTTCATCTGAATAACGAATCCCCTTGCCTTTGTAGGGGTCAGGGGGACGCAGACTGCGCAACATCGCTGCTACCTGCCCGATCAGCTGCTTATCTGTGCTTTCCAAAACAATGCGTAAGTTCTGACCCCGCTCTTGTACGATCTGAGCTTTTATACCTGCGGGCAAAACAAATGCGATATCGTGAGAATACCCCAAAGTCAGAATGAGCACATCACTCCCCTTAAGCTCCGCTTTGTAGCCGATGCCCACGACCTCCAGTACCTTTTGGAAGCCCTGTGAAGCCCCTATAATAGCGTTCTGAATGAGTGCCCGATAGGTCCCATGAAGAGCGCGGTCACTCTTCTCATCGCTTGGACGCGTGAGGATGAGAAAGCCATTATCTTGACTCACCGAAAAACCCTCGGGAAGGCGTATGGAGTGAGTGCCTTTGGCCCCTTGAAGGGTGAGTAGAGGGGACTGCCAGCTTACCTTGACCCCAGCAGGAATGGGAATAGGTTTCTTTCCAACGCGAGACATAAGCTATCGAACGAAGCAGAGAATTTCGCCACCGACATTTTGACGGCGGGCTTCTTTGTCAGTCATGATACCTTTGGAGGTAGAAATAATGGCGATCCCGAGACCATTGGCTACTTCGGGTAGCTTCGCAGCGGAAGCGTATAAACGACGACCCGGCTTGCTCACTCGGGTCACCTCCCGAAGAGCGGGACTCTGACGCGGACCATACCTCAGGAGTACTCGTAAAAAGCGCTTTTGACCGTCTTCTACGACTTGGTAATCCTCAATGTAGCCCTGCTCCTTTAGGATACGGGCAATCTCTGTCCGAACAAAAGACGCCTGCACCTGTATCGTGGGATGATGCGCTTGATAGGCATTACGCAGGCGTGTCAAAAAATCTCCGATGGTATCCATATCTACCAGCTTGCTTTGGTCATACCAGGGATTTTGCCTTCCAGGGCAAGCTCCCGAAGTTTCACTCTACACAGCCCGAAAGCTTTATAGTTCCCGCGAGGCCTTCCAGTGAGCTGGCACCGAAATCGCAGGCGCACAGGAGAAGAGTTTCGCGGTAATAGGGCCAGCTCCTCCCAGCGTCCTTCTTTTTTGAGAAGAGCGCGCTTGCGCGCGTACCGCTCATATAGCTTCCAACGCTTGCGCTCGCGGGCTATTACTGCATCAGTCGCCATAAACTATGCTTTTTTCTTTGAGGGTTCTCCTTCTCGGAAGGGCATCCCAAGTGCCTTAAGCAGCTCAAACGCCTCTTGATCCGTCCGGGCGGTAGTGACGAAGGTGATATCCATACCGGCGATCTTGTAAACTTTATCTATGTCAATCTCTGGAAAAATGAGCTGCTCACGGACGCCGAGGGTATAGTTTCCCCGTCCATCAAAGCCTGTCGGGGAAATACCTCGGAAGTCTCTTGTACGCGGAAGGGCTGCGTGAATAAGCCGCTCCAAAAACTCATACATGCGCGCCCCCCGTAGGGTCACCTTCACACCAATCGGCATGCGTTTCCGCAGCTTGAAGCCAGCCACATCCTTGCGCGAAAGTGCTACCACAGGCTTCTGCCCTGTGATAAGAGCCAGCTCTTGTTGAGCCTGTTCTAAAAGCTTCTTATCAGATACAGCGGCTCCTACCCCTCTGGAAACCACGATTTTTTCCAAACGGGGCACCTGCATGATGTTCTTGTACCCCAGCTTTTCCCTGAGCATGGGGACTACCTTCTCCTTGTAAAGGCGGTAAAGATTAGGAATGTAAGTCATAGGACTTTACCACTTTTTTTGGCATAGCGAACCCAACGGCCATTTTCCAAGCGGCGACCAACTCGGGTTGGCTTGCCCGTAGAAGGGTCTATCACTTGTAGCTTAGATACAGGAATAGGACGCTCTACTTCAACTACGCCGCCTTGGGGATAACGCTGACTTTTTCGGACGCGCTTCTTGATCAAAGCGACACCTTCAACGATAGCCAGACCTTTCTTGGGAAAAACCCGTACGACTCGTCCCGTTTTCCCCTTATCGTCTCCTGAAAGCACTTTGACAGTGTCTCCACGCTTTATATGGAGCTTGGGCACAAACCGAGGACGCCCCTGGAATCCTGCTGCGACTTGCGCTTTCTGATTACTCATAAAACTTCTGGCGCTAATGAAACGATTTTCATGAAACCTTTGTCTCGGAGCTCACGAGCTACAGGGCCGAATATACGAGAGCCACGAGGCTCCCCGTCATTGTTGATGATGACGGCGGCATTGTCTTCAAACCGAATGTACGTTCCATTCGGACGCCGATAGGCCCTACGCGTTCTTACAATGACGGCTTTGACCACATCGCCTTTTTTGACGAGGCCACTAGGAATGGCATCTTTGACCGAGGCAACGATGACATCGCCCAACCCGCCATATCGGCGGTGGCTCCCTCCCATCACGCGGATACATAGGAGCTCTCGTGCTCCCGTATTATCTGCCACATTCAAACGAGACTCCTGCTGAATCATAACTATTTCGCTTTCTGTATAATCTCCACGAGGCGCCAGCGCTTAGTGCGGCTCAGTGGACGAGTCTCCATCAAACGGACGACATCTCCCACCTGTGCCTCCTGACGCTCATCGTGGGCGGCAAATTTACGGAATCTCTTGACAGGTTTGCGATACAGAGGGTGAGGCTCATTCCGTACCACGCGGACAACGATTGTTTTCTGCATCTTGTTGCTGACGACTTCGCCGATGAGTTCTTTACGGCGGCCGCGTGATGGCTGCTTAGACTGACTTAGTTCGCTCATGACGTTTTTCATTTATGACGGTAATAATCCGAGCAATATCCTTTCTAAGCGCCGGTATCTTAGATGGCGCATCAGATAATGGGCTCTGCGCGTTACGATAACGCATATCTGAGAGCTCCTTGCGTTTTTCTCTCAGAAGGGTGTGGAGTTCGTGCAAACTGTATCCTCTCAGTTCCTCAGCTTTCATAATCTACTCGGCGAATGAACTTTGTTTTGATAGGTAACTTGAAGGCTGCCAGGCGAAATGCCTCCCGAGCCGCATCCTCTGCGACTCCTTCACACTCAAATAAAACTGTACCTGGCTTGACTACGGCAGCGTAGAACTCTACATTCCCTTTTCCTTTGCCCATCCGCACTTCCAGAGGTTTTCGGGTGATGGGCTTATGAGGGAAAATGCGAATCCACACTTTGCCTTCCCGTCGCAGAAAGCGAGTCAAAGCGACCCGAGCGGCCTCTATTTGTCGAGAGGTGATCAGTCCCCCATCTATGGCTTTTAGCCCGAAAGAGCCAAACGCCAACTGATACCCCCGCGAAGCAATTCCACGAACGATACCCTTATTTAAGAGCTTCCCTTTCTGCTCTTTACGATATTTTGTGCGTTTCGGCTGGAGCATAGACTATGATTTTTTGCGGTCTTTTCGCCCAGAGCGAGGCTGCTTGGCAGTTTCACTCATCCAGGGGAAAAGGTCTACTTTACCGTAAAGCGTTCCTTTCAATATCCAAACCTTGACCCCTATGGCCCCATAGATAGTGTGGGCCGTAGCCGTAGCGTAGTCTAAATCTGAACGCAGCGTTTGGAGAGCGATATGTCCATCCTTATACTCCTCAGAGCGGGACATGTCAGAGCCTCCGAGTCGCCCCGTACAACGAATCTTGATACCTTGTACGCCCGCCCGCATAGCCTGAGCAATAGCAGATTTCATTACCCGGCGATGCGACATCCGGGCTTGAAGCTGCTCGGCGATAGTCTTCGCCACAATCACTGCATCAGCTTCTGGCTGGGCAACTTCGCGAAGATTCACTTCTATATTTTCTGTGGCGACAAACTCAGGCTGTCCCCCTGTTTCAGCCCGCCTACCCAAGAGGAGATTTCGGTAGTCTTTATTGAAGCGGCGAGCGATACGCTGGAGCTCTTGTTGAAGCTTTTTGATGTTACTACCGTCTTTGCCGATTAAGATGCCCGGGCGAGCAGCATGAATGACGATATTGGTCACGCGGAGTGAAGTGCGATTGATGTATATGCGTGAAATGTGCGCCTTTGGATATTCTCGCTCAATATGTTCTCGGAATAGCTGGTCTAAAATCAAGTAAGGCGCCAACTTACGCCCGGCGTACCAGTTAGAGTACCACCCCTTCGTGATACCGAGCCGAAAGCCTATCGGATGCGTTTTCTGACCCATAGTTAGCTGAGATATAAGCGGATATGAGAGCTTCGTTTTCGGATGGGATGCGCGCGACCTTGCGGAGCGGGTTGAATCCTTTTGAGAAAAGGCCCTCCCGCCACTTCAATTCGGGCCACCTTGAGTGTCTCTAAATCACCTGCCCCACCTGTTTTCTGCTCCCAGTCGTTTATAGCGCAGCGAAGGGCCTTGAGCACCTCCTTGGCTGCCCATCGGCGAGACAGCTTGAGGTAAGCCAAAGCTTTCTCCACAGACTGCCCACGAATGAGATCAGCTACCAGTCGCACCTTTCTCGGCGGATATGGACACCCCCGAAGTATAGCATAATACTGAGCCTTACGCTTTTCTCGGAGTGCAGCTGCTGCACGGGCCTTCCGATTGCCTTTGTAAGGCTTGGGAATGCCCTGAGCGATTTTTTCTCTGCGTGTGAGGGTCATAGGCTACTTCTTTTTATCAGACTTTTGACCAGGATGCCCACGGAAAATACGGGTCGGCGCAAACTCGCCCAACTTATGCCCCACCATGTTTTCTGTAATATAGACGGGGATAAACTGTTTCCCATTATGCACAGCGATGGTGTGCCCTACGAAGTCAGGCGTAATCATAGATGCCCGAGACCACGTCTTGATGACCTTTCTTTCGCGAGTCTCGTTGAGCTTTTGGACTTTTTTCAATAGCTTGGGATAAACATAAGGACCCTTTTTGAGTGAGCGCGGCATGTTTATTTAGATTTTTTGGATTTTCGGCGAGAGATTATCAGCTTGGAACTGGGCTTTTTAGGATTACGAGTTTTCTTGCCCTTAGCATACAGGCCTTTGCGGGAGCGCGGATGCCCACCTGAGGCTTTCCCTTCACCCCCACCCATAGGGTGATCTATCGGGTTCATAGCTACGCCCCGGGTACGAGGACGGCGACCCAACCATCGACTGCGCCCAGCTTTGCCAATAGTGATATTGATATGCTCTGGATTGCTAAGCGTACCCACTGTGGCATAGCAACCGAGAAGCACTCTGCGGATTTCTCCTGAGGGTAGCTTGAGGACGGCATACTTTTCCTCCTTACCGACAAGCTGAGCTCCCGTACCCGCCGCCCGAACGAGCTTTCCTCCTTGACCAGGTAGAAGCTCTATATTATGGACAAAAGTACCGAGAGGTATCTCGCTGAGGGGCAAGGCATTTCCTGGCTTGGGTTCTGCATTGGGCCCAGAGACGACGACATCACCCACCTTAAGCTCTACTGGCGCGAGGATATACCGCTTCTCACCATCTGCATAATGCAGAAGGGCTATACGAGCGGTACGATTGGGGTCATACTCTATGGCGGCGACTTTGGCTGGAATGCCGTGTTTATTCCGATGAAAGTCTATAACACGATAGCGCCTTTTATGACCGCCGCCAATATAGCGAGCACTACGGCGCCCTTGATTGTTTCGTCCGCCAGACTTTTTGTATGGAAGGAGCAGGCTCTTTTCTGGCTCAGTCTTCGTTATCTCTGAAAAATCAGACACCGACATCCATCGGCGTCCAGCGCTGGTAGGCTTGTACTTGCGAATGCCCATAAGGATTAGATGTTTTCGTAAAGGTTTATCTCAAAACCTGGCTTGAGCCGGACGTAAGCCTTCTTATATGAAGGGAGACGGCTCATTTGGATGCCCTTACGAGTGTAGCGATACCGAACCCGCGCGGGCAAAAGAGCTGTACGCACTTCATCCACTTGGACGCCGTAGCGTTCAGCGACTGCGGCGGCGATTTCGGGTTTAGTTGCATCTCGTCCGACCTTGAAAGCATAAGTATATGCGCCGGTTTTACTTTTCTTCTTGGCAAGCGCAATAGCTTTTTCCGTAAAAAGGGGCTTGATAAGGATTTCTTTCATACGCCGAGCTGTTGGAAGAGATTTTCCAGAGCGGCTCGCTCCCAGAGGAGATGATGAGCCTTAGTTATGTCATAAGTATTCCAGTTGCGCGCAGGCTGGACGGATACTCGGGGAATATTCCGAGCAGCCAGATAGGCAATAGGATTATACTCGTGCGTATAAACCTGGAGGGGAGAGTTATCCCAGCCTAAGGCTTGAAGGGTACGCAGGAAAAGGCGAGTTTTAGGCTGCTCATAATTTAGAGACTCCACCACCCAAATAGTTTGCTGACGAAGGTGAAGTGCGAAAGCGCTCAACCGAGCCAATCGTTTCTCCTTGTCGTTCAGCTTTATGGCATAATCTCGGGGCACAGGACCATGAATAGTTCCACCGCCGCGACGGATCGGATTACGAATGGAGCCCATACGAGCGCGTCCTGTCCCTTTCTGACGATACAACTTTCGCTTACTACCTTGCACCTCCCCCCTGGTCTTGGTTTTATGAGTACCTTGACGAGCTTCGGCGAGGATACGCTTTACATCCAGATAGATGAGGTGCGTATTGGGCTCAAAGTTCAATAGCCCTTCTGGCACCGTCAAGTAAGAGTTTGTCGGCTGTCCATCTATGGAAAAAATCGGTAACTGCATAAGCTCACTTGTAGATTAGAAGTAATCCGCCGCGCGGCCCGGGCACGGCACCCGAGACGACGAGGATGTTTTTTTCTGGAATGACCTTCAGGACGGAAAGATTCTCAACGGTGACTCGCTCATTTCCATAGCGTCCAGCAAGACGCTTACCTTTCCATACGCGTCCTGGGAAAGTATTAGAGCCCATAGAGCCAGGGTGACGCTCTCGGTTGTGCTGACCATGGGTACGCCCTCCCACCCCTGCGAATCCGTGCCTTTTGACTACCCCCGCGAAGCCCCGGCCTTTTGTCCAGCCCGCTATGGAGACAACATCGCCCTCGCCAAAAAGCCTAACATCCAACACCTGCCCAATCTGAAAGTCTCCTGGTTCGGAAAGGCGAAACTCTTTCAGAAGGCGAACTGGTTCCACCCCTTGCTTTTTGAAGTAGCCAGACAGCGGTTTGCGAAGGTGTTTGGGTTTGACAGAGCCATACCCGAGCTGCAAGGCGATATATCCATCGCGCTCCTGTGTGCGGATATTGACTATCGGACAGGGACCCGCCTCTATAATCGTGCAAGCAATGTCCCCTTCCGGCGTAAAAAAGCTCGTCATTCCAACTTTCCGTCCAATCAGCCCCAACATAGCTTTACTTGATTTCTACCTCCACCCCTTCGGGCAGATCCACTTTGGAGATTTCCTCTACGACTTCTTTGAGATTATTGTAAATGTCAATGAGGCGACGATGGTACTTGATTTGAAACTGCTCGCGCGACTCCTTATTAACATGCGGGGAACGATTGACGGTCACGAGCATTTTTTCCGTAGGTAAAGGAATAGGCCCCTTGACAACAGCGCCAGCCTTCTTCACCGCTTGAACGATACGCTCAGCCGAACGGTCTATGAGCGTATGATCATAGGACCTTAGCTTGATGCGAATTCTCTGCAGATTGGTCATAAGCGTTATGCGATTTCTTTTTCACGAACGCCCTTAGATTGGGCGATGATTTGCTCCTGAATATGTGGCGGCACGGGTTGATAATGAGAAAACTCCATGACGGCATATGCACGCCCCGAAGAGAGGGTTCTCAACTGGGTGACATAGCCGAAAAGCTCCTTGAGAGGCACAAGCGCGGTAACAATCTGCATACCGCCGCGCGCCCCCATACCTGTGATTTGGCCTCGGCGACGATTAAGGTCTCCTACGATCCCCCCCATGTACTCTTCAGGCGTTTCCACCTCCACTTTCATGATGGGCTCTAAAATGATGGGAGAAGCCTTTCTACACCCTTCTCGAAAAGCATACCGCGCCGCAATCTCAAATGATAAGCTATCCGAGTCCACTTCATGGAAGCCACCATCATATAACCGAGCCCGAATACCCGTAGCTGGATACCCAGCGATGATACCGTCATTCATTGCTTGCTTGATGCCCTTCTCTACCGCCGGAATAAACTCCCGAGGAATAACACCACCCTTAATCTCGTTGATAAACTCAAAGTGGCCATTTTCCAGCGGCGAAAACTCAATAACAACATCGGCATATTTACCGCGACCGCCCGTCTGCTTTTTGTATAGCTCCCTGTGAGAGACAACAGACGTGATAGTCTCACGGTAGGCTACTTGAGGCTCACCTTCATTTACCTCTACCTTGAACTCACGACGGAGACGATCAACTATGATTTCCAAATGTAGCTCTCCCATGCCTGCGACGATAGTCTGGAGAGATTCCTCATCCACCCAATAGCGGAATGTAGGGTCCTCCTCGGACAGCTTAGAAAGGGCGTTAGAAAGCTTGTCAGAGTCAGCTTGGGTTTTTGGCTCAACAGCTTTCTGGATGACTGGTTCGGGAAAGGTCATCGCTTCCAGCGCAATAGGATGAGCTTCGTCACAGAGCGTATCCCCAGTGCGCACTTCGCGAATGCCCACGACAGCCGCAATATCTCCTGCGGAGACCTCCTCAATTAGGTTTTGCTTATTAGCATGCATTTGGATGAGGCGGCTCACACGCTCTTTCTGGCCTGTACGGGTATTTAGCACATAAGAGCCTGATTTGAGCGTGCCCGAATACACCCGAATGAACGTGAGCTTACCCACAAAAGGGTCCGTTATAATCTTGAACGCTAGAGCAGCAAAAGGCGCCTTAGGGTCAACTGGGCGAGTTTCTTCTTCGCCTGTCTTAGGATTTGTTCCACGCACTGCTTCTATATCAGTGGGCGATGGAAGAAACGCACAAACGGCATCTAAGAGAGCCTGTACCCCCTTATTCTTGAAGGCTGAACCGGCCAGAACAGGGAAAAGCTCCATCTTAAGCGTACCGCGCCGCAAAGCCGAGCGAATCTCATCTGGTGTAATAGAGTCGGGGTCAGAGAAATACTTCTCCATCAAAGCATCATCGTATTCTGCCACAGTCTCCAAGAGAAATCCACGCCACTTTTCTACCTCGGCTGCAAGCTCAGACGGAATAGGCACGACTTGATAAGTCATGCCGTAGTCTTCTTCATTCCAGATTTTTGCCTCCATTGTAATAAGGTCCACCACTCCCCGAAACTGATCCTCAGCTCCGATAGGCACTTGGATGGGCACGGCTTTAGCACCGAGCCTTTCCCGGATTTGCTCTACTACATTGAAAAAGTTTGCCCCTGCACGGTCCATTTTATTGACAAAGCATATTCTCGGCACGCTGTAGCGGTTAGCCTGGCGCCAGACGGTTTCTGATTGGGGTTGGACACCTGCTACACCACAGAAAACTGCCACTGCCCCATCCAGAACCCGCATGGATCGTTCCACCTCCACGGTAAAGTCTACGTGTCCAGGGGTATCTATGATATTGACGCGGTACTTTTCGCCCTGCCAGTTCCAGTAAGTAGTCGTTGCAGCGGCGGTAATGGTAATCCCACGCTCACGCTCCTGAGGCATGTAGTCCATCGTAGCGGTACCCTCATGGACCTCACCGAGCTTATGCGTGAGTCCCGTGTAAAAGAGAATGCGTTCAGTAGTTGTAGTCTTCCCTGCGTCTATATGCGCTGCGATACCAATGTTTCGGCAGCGAGATAGGGGTATATTCGGGTCTATCGGCATAATCGTTTAGAATCGGAAGTGAGCGAAAGCTTTGTTAGCCTCTGCCATTTTATGGACTTCGTCGCGCTTTTTTATGGCGGCGCCTTCATTTTTAGAAGCGGCGATGAGCTCTCCTGCGAGGCGCTCTGCCATTGTTCGTTCGCTGCGTTTCCGCGCCGACTCAATGATCCAACGCATGGCGAGCGACAGTTTGCGCTCGGGACGCGGCTCCATGGGGATTTGCAGAGTTGCCCCGCCGACACGTCGTGGGCGCACTTCTAAATGCGGCATCGCATTATTCACTGCCGCTTGGAATATCTCCAGAGGATTTTGATTGGTCTTTTGCGCCACAATCTCTAACGCTCCGTAGAAAATCTTGTAAGCCTTACTCTTCTTACCCTCTAACATGACTTTATTCACGAAGCGAGCTACCAGCTCACTCTTATACTTCGGGTCAGGGGGGATGACCCGCGGTTCTGGATGTCCTTTTCTCATTTTTTACCTCCTTTTTGTGGGGCTCCTTTGCCAGCTGGAGCTGCAGCTCCCTTCTTGGGTCGCTTAGCCCCGTACAGCGAACGCCCTTGCCGACGCTTATCTACGCCTGCACATTCCAGAGCTCCGCGTACAATATGATAGCGCACACCCGGTAGGTCCTTCACCCGTCCACCCCGCACGAGAACAACAGAGTGTTCTTGAAGGTTATGCCCTTCCCCTGGAATGTAGGCGATAATCTCGTATCCACTTGTCAGACGAACTTTAGCCACTTTCCGAAGAGCAGAGTTAGGCTTTTTCGGAGTGGTAGTATAGACTTTGGTACAGGTTCCACGACGCTGAGGACAAGCCACCAACGCTGGGGACTTACTTTTATAGGGCTTGGGCTTGCGCCCATGCCGTATGAGCTGCTGTATCGTAGGCATACGACGGCGGGCAAAGGTAGAAAATCTTCTTCACATCATACAAGCCCAATACTCTTGAAAGCCTCCATGATGTCCCTTAGAAAGAGGGGATAGGATTTGCGTGAGAGTGGCATCCCCATGTAAGCCTCAGTTTTTGTTATATACGACATGCCGAATATCTGGAATCAAATTTGGTCGGCACGCCATAGCGAGAAAACTCAAAGTCAAAGCGATACTTTATTCAGCAAAATTGCAAACTCTTTTCCCGCCCCCATTTTCGTCATTGATGGGAAGGAAGACAAGTTTATCTGGATAAGTCCAGGCGCATCTTGGCTTACAGGTTTATCCACTGATGAGATTGCTCTGATTAGAGCGACAGATTACTTAGAAGCCAAGTTTAGTCCCAAAGACACTCTGCTACAACTCATAAAAGAGCGGATCAAGCAAGCGGAGGTCAGCCTGAACTACGACGATCATATCAAAACCCTACATATGCTCGGTTACTGGATGGAGCTTGAACCGCACCTTTATGTTCTCATATTGCAGGATGTAACCGAGCTCAGGGAGGCTCAAAATGAACTCGCTCAATACTCCGAAGAGCTTCGTCAGCAAGTAGATGCCCTAACAGAGCTCCAAGAGTCTCTCAAAATCACCAATCAGAAACTTGCCGAAAGTCAAGAGCGACTTCGTCTGTTAGCAGCCGTGGCCTCCTACACAGATAACGCTGTGATCATCACAGACGCCCAAGGACGGGCCCTTTGGGTAAATCGCGGCTTTGAGCGCATCTCCGGATATACTTTAGACGATGTACGAGGTAAAATCCCTGGTCACCTTCTACAAGGACCCGATACTGACAAGGCTACTGTGGCACGCATCCGAGAAAAGCTTCGTCAGAAAACCCCTTTTGTTGAAGAAATACTCAACTACAGCAAAGATGGACGCCCTTACTGGATCCGACTTTACATAACCCCCCTGACGAATGAACTGAATGAAATAACAAACTTCGTCGCCATAGAGCTGGACATCACAGAAGAAAAAGCCCGGCTCCAAGCGATGGAACGTCAGTTAGAAGATATTCGTCAAGCTCAGCAGTATGCCGCTCGGATATTCAAGCGGTTTCTTCCCGATATACAAGGATTGCGGTCTTACTTCAAGGAAGTAGAAATGTGGAATGCGCCCATGCAGGGCCTGGGCGGAGACTTTTACTTTTTTGCCCCTCAAGAGGGACAAGTCATAATCGCCCTCGGAGATAGCACGGGACATGGCGCTGCCGCCGCCCTGATTAGCGCGTACGCACTTACTTCTCTATGGCGAAGTACCCGAAATCAAGTAAATGACCTAATCAGCATGTATCATGACCTGATGGAGGGCATACTGCTTAGCTCGGAGCAGGAGGCATATACGGAGGGGTTTGAGCTCGCGCTCTTACGGTACGACATGACTACTTCTCGCTTGGAGTATTTGGGAGCTAAACGACCTCTATGGATATTCCGAGCTGGACAACTGATTGAGCTACGAGGAGCTCGCAGTGATGTGAATGCCGGTAGCATCCACATGCAGCCAGAGGTCCAGACGCTTCATTTACAGCGCGGCGACAGGCTCTACCTTTTTTCAGACGGCATGACTAGCCAGCTCAATCAAGAAGGTAAAAAGTTCGGGGCCCAACGCCTGCGGAATTTCCTCCAAGTCAATCAATACCTTTCTATACCAGAGCAGATTGCCTTTCTAAAACAAGCTATTGAACAGTGGCGAGGAGGGACACCTCAGACTGATGATATCCTGATAGTGGGAATAGAGGCGTAGGAAGTGTGCAAGATACATGCCTTGTGATTACTGGACCAAAACCTAACAGCCCTTGGACCTTAGCTATAAGGGAATGTAGGGCATAGTTGCTCTGACCTGCGATTTTGAGGCGACGGCAGAGAGCCTCCGAAGCAAGGTTTGAGGCATATTTTTGGAGGAGATGAAGCCTTCTCGTTTTAGCAAGGCTACTTTGCGTCGTTTGATTATACTGCGGCGAGATGCTACGGCCGGCCTGGTAGTTGCCTTGGTTGCCCTGCCGCTCTGCATCGGGATAGCGATTGCTTCTGACCTTCCACCCTCGGCTGGCTTACTCGGAGGAATTATTGGGGGTCTGGTCGTACCCATAGTGAGCCGCTCTCCTTTGGGGATTTCGGCACCCGCAGCAGGGCTGATCGTTTTAGTGAGCAATGCCGTCCATGAGCTTAGCCCGAGCGAGTTTACCCTTAGTGTAGTGATAGCTGGAGCGACTCAGCTCATACTGGGACTTCTACGGGGACACACCATAAGTCATTTCATTCCTACACCTGTGATATATGGCATGCTTGCTGGTATCGGTGGGATAGTCCTTCTCAAGCAGGCTCCGCAGGTTCTCGGTGTTATTCAAACTTCTGTATCCGAGGGTCTCACAGCCCCCTTGCCTTTTGGAAAGGGTACTATATATATCGGCGCAGCCCTGATCGGTCTTTTTAGTTTAGCTGTTTTGATATGCTGGGAGACCTTCCCGCTTCTGAAAAAAATAGGTAAATGGCTCCCGGGCCCCTTGATAGCTGTCTTACTGAGTGTGGGATTAGCTTTGGCGTTTTCGGTACTATTTCCGGCGCTGAACCTCCCTGCTTCTATGAGTGTCTCTTTACCCGATGGTGGAATGCAGCTTCATTTCGCTCCGCTCAGGTGGGAAAGCAACATTCCTCTGGCATCATTCAAACACGGCGTCCTGATAGGAATAGTCGCAGCTGTGGAAACGCTCCTCTCCGCAGAAGCCATCTCCAAGTTAGACCCGCTGGGACGACCAACTCCAAAACGCCGTGAGCTTTTTGCGCAAGGAGTGGGGAATATCACCGCTGGCCTCATAGGCGCCATGCCGATTGCTCAAGTTATAATCCGCAGCAGTACAGCCATACAAGCGGGGGGATATAGCCGCTTCACTGCTTTCTTTGACGGATTTTTCTTAAGCATTTTCTCTTTCCTCCTGGCATCTCAGCTGAAATACATTCCCTTGGCAAGCATCGGTGCTGTACTCACATTTGTGGGCTATAAACTGATAAGGCCAGCTATTTTCCGACGATTTTATGAAAGGGGCTTCACTAGTCAGTTCCTTCCTTTTATCCTCACGCTTCTGGGTGTAGTATTTATAGACCTTCTCAGCGGAGTCCTCATGGGATTGGCTCTGAGTGTCTTCATCTCCCTCTGGAAAAGCTACGGTCATAAAAGCCTCCTTACTCTGACGGGAGAAAATGATGGCAGATATATCCTCTACATCTCTGGCAACCTAACCTTTTTACACAAAGAGCAGCTCCTCAGACAGCTATCCCGAGTACCTCCGCAAGCATACTTGAATATAGACCTGCGGGAGCTGAAGTACGCGGATGCCGATGTAAGCGATATACTCGCAGACTTTCAACGAGAGGCGGCACGCAAAAAGATCAGTATAACTATCCTACCGCCTCAGCAGAAAACTGACAAATGAGAGGCTAATATACCCCCAAGAATCAGCCTACAAGCCCCAAGCAGTCAAACCGCTACTCAGGCGATCACTATAAAGTTGCGCATTCCGACGGGATACGCAGATTTTCCGCTAAGTTTGCGCTGGCATGGCTGGTGTCATACAAAAAATTCGGGATAAGGCAGGGTTGGCAGTCTTGCTGATCGGTGTCTCGCTGCTGATTTTCATTTTGACAGACCTGCTCCAGAGCAATGCCTTCATTCGAGAAGCGATATGGGGAAGTAGCGATGTAGTGGCTCGTATCGGAAAGATGGAGATTCGGTACGCGGAGTACAATGAGCTATATGAGAGAGCCAAACGAAATCAAGGCGACATCAACGACCCTTTTGCAGAAGAGCAGATTCGCAGCGCTGTGTGGCAACAGCTTTTGTCTGACAGACTATATGAACAAGAAGCCGAAATGGCTGGTCTTCAAGTCTCCAACGCAGAAGTCTATGATATGTTCGTCTCCGACAATCCCCATCCGCTGGTGATGCAAGTTTTTTCTCAAGGAGGACAGACTTATGACAAAGAACGAGTGAAACAAATCCTGAGCCAGGCGGAGAGCAATCCCGAGATTGCCCGTCAAGTGCGAGAGTTTGAAGACTATCTCGTCCAGACCCGCCTAAGAGAAAAGTACGATGCCTTGCTGAAAGCTGCCGCATACGTACCCGTACCCCTGGCCACTTACCAAAATAGCCTGGAAAATACCACTTTGAACTTCTCTTACTTAGCTGTGAGCTACAGCGCAGTGGCTGACTCGCTATTCAGTGTTTCCGAAGGCGATATAAAGCGATACTACAATGAACACAAGGGGGAATACTTGATTCGGGAGCCTGAGCGTACCTTGCGTTACGTGGTCATCTTCAAAGAGCCCTCCAAATCCGATAGTGAAGCCGTATTTCAGCGCATTCTGGCTCTAAAAGAACCTTTTGAGAAGACGAAGGAAGACTCCATTTTCGCTGCGGGAAATAGCGATTTTCCCATAGACTACTCATACAAGCGCTGGCCTGACCTTCCTAATGAACTGCGCGACTCTATAAGGTTCGCTGGGCAAGTCATCGGTCCTTACATGACGGATCAAGGATACGCTTTAGCCAAAGTAGATACTATCGTCAAAGACACTCAGCCAGTGTATCGCCTGCGCCATATTATGATAGGCAAAGGGCTTGACAGTGTCGCAGCACGCAAACGGGCAGACAGTCTGTACAGAGCCTTGCGTCCTGAGAAGTTTGCTGAGGCTGCCAATCAGTTTTCCGAAGACTGGCAAACTAAGTTTTCCAGTGGAGAGCTCGGCTGGTATACGGCTACGGGACGGTTTGGCAGTGGATTTTATGAGGCTTTATCTAAAGCTCCTGTTGGACGGATTTATGGAGTGATAGCTTCTGACCAAGGCTACCACATCGTAGAAGTCCAGGAAAAAGAAGACAGGAAAGCCCGTATAGCCGTGATAGTGAAAGAAATCATCCCCAGTAGTCAAACTATATCTCAGTTACGGCAAAAAGCCCAGCAAGTCGCACGCGAGGCGAAAACTAGCTTAGATGATGCTGCTCAAAAAGTAGGCTTAAGCCCGCGAGTCAGTCCTACCATTCGTCCATCATCCCCCACGATTCCAGCTCTGGCGGGCGCACGAGAAGTGATTCAATGGGCATTTGAGCATGAAGCCGGCGAAATATCTGGTGTCTTAGAGACCTCTAATGCCTTCGTGATAGCCCAGATATTGTCTGCTGCAGAACCGCCTTACCGAAGTTGGGAATCTGTTCGCGACCAAATAGAGCCTAAAGCACGAAATCAACTCAAAGCAGAATACATCCGCCGACGCATAGAAAATCAAATCAGCTCCTTAGAACAGGCACGACAGGCTTATGGACCAGGAGCATATGTGAATAAAGCCGAAAATACATTGTACGGCGGCATGGCTGTGCCTGGTATGGGCATGGAGCCGAAAGTGCTCGGCGTTGCCGCCGGGCTCCAACCTAATCAGCTCAGCTCAATCATAGAGGGAACTAATGGCGTGTATGTACTTCAGCTTGTGGAGAAAAAGTCCCCAGACCCCGTCACCGAAGAGGCAGCCCGTTCGTATGCAACTGGTCAGACCAATACCCAAGCTAACCTCCTCAGCGGCCGCTTCATAGAAGCCCAGAAAGAACGATTGGGTATAGAAGATAGACGGTATCGGTTCGGCTTTTGAGGATAGTCAGCGGGGTCATTATAGGCGCAGCTCTCATAGGGATACTATTTCTCCCAGCCGGCACGCCGGCTCTGGAAGCCTCTTATACTCTGACCGCTGATCGGCTGTCGCAAGGCTATAAGTTATACGCTGAACTGCAGGTCCCTCTGGACGTTGGCTTTACTTACCTGTACAAAGCCCTAAATGAAGGGGGCACCTTCGCTCTCCGTATATGGAAGCTTTTTGGGGGGATAGCTCTACTACTTTTTCTTATACAGAGCCGCTCGCGTCTGTTGGACACGCCATATACTTTCCTCTTGCAAGCCATCGCCGTAGCTTTATATCTACTCTACCCCTGGCAGAATAGCTTTTCTGTGGGCGAACCGCTCCTCTGGATGCTCATCCTGCTAAACTATCAGGCATCCTATCCTTTTGAACGGGGAGCGCTCACAGGTCTCGGCATAATCTTATTTCCCGCAGGGGCTCTGGCAGGGGTATGGACAATGTATCGCCGATTAGAGGAAAAAAATCTGCGTGCTCTGCTTATATGGGGTTTAGGCGTAGCATGGAGCATACTCGGCGGAGTAGCATTCCTTAGGCTTCAAGGACAGCTTCATGCGTATGCGCTTGATTTCTGGCTATCCAGCTGGCAAGATACCGGCCCTCCGAAGAAGTGGGAATGGCTCCTGCGGGGCACCGCAGTTTTCCTTCTTATTCTCATCGGTCAAGCTTATTTTCGGAGTCCTTATGCGGAAAGGCGCCTTTTTCGTGACCGACTATGGGCAGGCATCGTAGCTGTACCCAGTCCAGCCGCAATACCCTTATGGACAGCGCTCTTAGCAGAGCTTAGGACGCATGATCTGCCGCGATATATAGGGGTTACGCTATGTATGACCCAGATCATCCAGTGGACCGATGCAGTGCGCCATCGCTCGCTCTGCCAAATGACCCTACCATCTCAGAGCTGCTTATGGGGCGAACCGCCATGTTATATTCGGCTGATATCCCCTTATAGTTGTGACTGGAGCGTGCCCTTTCGCTGGAAAAAGCACCTCCAAAAGCCACAATGGGAAATGTTTTACGAAAAATGGGGAACGCCTAAATACATACTTGATGCGAGCGGACTCTGGGCTGAGGCGCTTTATTACCTCCCGCACCTGAGCAGCCAATACGTTCTCCGAGACACCACAGGCTCATCGAACCTTCGCCTGTATCAGCGCCGATAGTCGTATCCCAAGATTTCATAGCCCTTAGGTATCTTGAGGCTCTCAGGGTCCAATCGCAGATGCTTTACCTTTGCAGCGGTAACCTCTATTACCATACCCTCCTGTTTGCGAATCATTTTGAGCGGAATAGCCCCATATAATCCTTCATTTAGGAAAAAGGCCTGGGCACGCTTCTTTCCTGCGAAGAGACCGAGATCAACTCTGTACTTTGGACTGACGTAGTAAGTAATCTCTTCCTCTGGCTTTTTGACATAGAAAGCGTAGCACCATTCCCCCAAGATTTGCAGACTATCTCCTGCGTAAGTTGCTGGATAGTTGCGGGCTTTTCTTCGGTATTTTTCGTATTTGAAGACCCGCTTATTTGGGGGGTCGATAATATACACCCAATCAGAGTCGGGCTCATACAGCCGACTGATGGGAAAAGCTCCGCCTGTTTCATTGACCAGGAAACGATTCCGGTGGATATATAAATGCATTTCTGTGGGCGGCTCATTTTCTTTGAGAAGCTCAGCCTTGTCTCCCCGTACTTTTACTTTATAGATGATGACCCCTTCAAACGGGGGCACAGGCGCCCGGAATGCTTCCCCCTGCGCCCAGAGCAGACTATTCCACAATGCGAATGCCCACCAGCGTCGCATCGTCAGTCGGAGGAGTATCGCCCATCCATTCTCTTTTCCAGATATTGTTGAAGAGAGCACGCTGCCGAGCCATGCTTGGCTCATTCCATATCTGTAAAATCGTCTGTCGCAAGCGCGGCGTACCAAATCGCTTGTCGTTTGGCCCGCCAAACTGATCCGTGATTCCATCCGTGAAAAGGTACAATCTATCCTCCGCCTCAAGCTCCAGAGTAAAAACCTGAAACTCCACATCCTCGGCGAGCCTTTCGCCACCTATCGGTTGCTTATCGGTTTTGAACTCCTGAAGCTCACCGTTGCGCACGAGCCAAAGAGGACGATTGGCTCCAGCAAATTGCACTTCTGTCATGCCGTAGTCAAAACTACACAGGATGATATCCATCCCATCTTTGACCAAACGCCCCTCCTCAGCCTCTTCTTGGAGGAAGTATTCCCTCAGGCCCTTGTGCATTTCCATCAGTATCTGATGGGGAACTGTAATGCCTCGGTAAAGCACTATTTGATTGAGAAGGTTATAGCCGATGACGGTCAAAAGCCCGCCCGGAATGCCATGCCCTGTACAATCGGCCACAGCTAAAAAGGTTCGGTTCCCCATCGGAGACCGAGCGGTCCAGCAGAAGTCTCCACTGACGATGTCGCGCCCATTCGCCAGGAGAAAACTTTCAGGAAAAAACTTCCGCAGGGCATCTACACGGGTGGGAAATATCGCCCGCTGAATGCGCCTCGCATACCGCAAGCCCTCCTCAAAGTCAGTTCTAAGTTGAATAAGCTGCTTTTCTGTCTCTAGTCTGTGAGTCGTGTCGTAGGCAAAGGCTAAGTACCGCTGAATACTTCCAGTAGCATCTGCAATAGGCAAGATGACCATATCTATCTCATACAGCTCGTAGTCCTTGCTACGATTCTTGATACGCCCCCGCCATGGATTGCCCGAGGTGATGGTATTCCACAAATCTCGGAAGTATCCGGTTTCGTTGGCATCACTGCGAAGTATATTGATATTTTGCCCTAAAAGCTCGGCGGGTGTATATCCACCAAGCTGGGCGAAATCTTCATTGGTATAGGTGATGATACCCTGAGGGTCTGTCTCCACGATTAGGAGCTTGGGGTGGTAATCACGATGGAATTTATCCAAAGCTTCTATGAGGCGAAGCTGGGCTGGTGTAGGGGCAAGGTTAGGATATAAGCGTTGTACCTGCTCCCATAGGGGTGTAGGGAAGGTCACAGTATCAGAGGGCATACCCATAACCGCGAAAACTTTCCAGAAAAGAGATATTATTCTGACCGAAAAGGCGCAAGTCTGGAATGCCAAAAAGTAGCTGAGTGATGCGTTCTACGCCTAAGCCAAATGCAAATCCTCGGTACGCTTCTGGACTTATGCCGCAAGCAGTGAGCACATTAGGGTCCACCATGCCACACCCGAGTACTTCTACCCAACCTGAGTACTTACACACCGGACATCCTTCTCCACCACATATGAGACAGCCGATATCTACCTCGGCACTCATTTCAGTGAAAGGAAAATACGAAGCTCTCCAGCGCGTTCGAGTCTTTTCACCGAAAAAACTACGGATAAAGTACTCCAAAGTGGCTCGCAAATCAGCGGCACTGACATGAGTATCTATGTACAGACCCTCTATCTGGTGAAAATACACATGAGCCCGCGCAGAAATAGTCTCGTGCCGATAAACACGCCCTGGCGCTAAAATCCGTATAGGAGGACGCATAGCCTCCATTACCCTTACCTGCACCGTAGAGGTATGCGTACGCAGGAGACGACCCGCACTGGGATTGATGAAGAACGTATCCTGCATGTCCCGTGCGGGGTGATCTGGCTCAAAGTTTAGAGCGGTGAAGTTATGCCAATCATCTTCTATCTCTGGACCGTCAGCCAGCGAATAGCCCAACCGCTGGAACAAACGAATAACCCGCTCCTCTACAATAGACAGAGGGTGGCGCCCTCCTGAACTTAGAGTTAGCCGAGGAAAAGTCGCATCGGTTGAAAGTGCCGTTGAGGGAGAGTTTTCCACAGAGCCAGCGACTTCTACGCGACCTTGAGCCAAGGCGCGTAAGCGATTAAGCTGAGTACCAAGCTCTTTTCGCTGCTCTTGGGGCAGACTGCGCAACTTCGCAAAGAGCTCATCCAGCACCCCGCCTTTTTTCAAGAACTTTTGCCGAAAACGCTGCTGAGCCTCAGGAGAGGAGAGATCAGCCTCTACAATCTCGCGTTCAAGGGCGCTAATGTCCATTTAGAGCAAAAATACCAACTTGCGCCCTATGCTGGCATGGAAACTGTACGAGCCGCTACCACGCAATACTCAGCCTGGGGAAAACGTGTGGGAAAAAGTACTTAAGCTTGAAGAAGTAGAGCTACCTCCACTACCGCCAAACTATGCTCGTGTGAGACTGTATGCCGCCGCTCTCAATCGGAGAGACTTGTGGATAACTTTAGGGTTGTATCCAAATATCAAATGCCCTGCGGTGTTGGGGTCTGATGGTTGTGGAGAAGTAGTACAAGTCAGTACCCCCTCGCATAGAGAGGCATGGCTCGGAAAACGCGTCCTCATCAACCCCAGCCTCAACTGGGGTAGCAGCGAGCAGGTTCAAAGTGAGAACTATGAGATTCTTGGGATGCCTTCGTGGGGCACCATGGCAGAATATGTAGATGTACCAGTAGAAAACCTTCACCCGATACCTGAGCATTTATCGGTCGTAGAAGCAGCAGCGGTCCCCCTCGCTGGCTTAACCGCATATAGAGCTGTCTTTGTTCAGGGACAGCTGCAAGCTGGCGAAAAAGTACTCATTCCAGGCATCGGTGGGGGGGTAGCCCTCTGGGCATTACAGTTGGCTGTAGCTGCGGGAGCTGAGGTCTGGGTTACTTCCAGCTCCGAAAATAAGTTACAGACCGCTAAGCGTTTAGGAGCAGCCGGAGGGGTACTTTATACCCAGTCGGACTGGGCTGAGTATCTGTACCGAGAAACAGGTGGCTTCCATCTCATAGTAGATGGCGTTGGAGGCGATGTTTTTCCAGCATATCTGACCATATCACGGCCAGGGGCTCGTATCGTCGTGTACGGAGCGACTCGCGGCAATCCACCCAACATAGACCTACGCCGCCTTTTTTGGAAACAACTCCACCTGATCGGCTCTACCATGGGAAGCCCTGCTAACTTCGCCGCGCTACTACAGTTTATCTCAGCCAACCGCATACATCCTCTGGTAGAAACTATTCTCCCTTTCTCCGACCTACCAAAGGCCCTTTATCTACTCTGGACTGGACAACAGATAGGAAAGATTGTACTGAAATCGGAATAGGCACCGCCTAATGCCCAAAAAACCTATACCTTTGTGAGGTATGATTACACGGCTATTGGTTATCGGACTATTCGCAGGAGCTATCCTGCGAGCCCAGTGTGGCCTGTGCACAGTAAACAACACACTGCCACCACGCACATTTGATCCTCCCTTTCTCACTATTCAGGTCGGACAGGATACTGAAGTGGTAGTGCAGTTTGCGCTGCCAGAAACGGTTATGCAAGCAGGAGCGGCTCTATATCCCAATTACGCTATTTTCGTAGACAGCTTGTACATGATGGGAGGAAATACCTATGTTTCTCTAAAAGGGCAACCCACCGTAGCTCCCGCCTACAACTCAGGCAATCCCGCCAATGGAGCTTTGCGATTTCATGAAGGGCATAGATATAAACAAGTCAAGGATAGCCCGCCGACTCACGCAAATGTAATAGTTTATCAAAACCCGGGAGGAAGCAGTCCTTCTAATCCTACTCCTCCACGCGGATGTGTGCGCGCCTGCATACGCGGTATAGCTCCTACCCCTACAGCTGACACTCTACGCATACTGATTAGAGGATTTATAGACCCTAATAGCATTAGTGCCACGTGGGTTCCGACTCCATCTATCACAGGGAATGATATCAACAATAAAGACACCTCCAATCTAATGCCCACATTGACTACTCCATTAGGTAATGTCGAATTATGGGCAGATTCTTGGACAGAGTATGCTGTGCGTGTTGTAAATCCTGCAGCTACTGTGCAAGTAAGTGCTATTTCAGATTTGTTCATAGCTCCTAATCCTACACAAGGTGCCGCCGAGATACGCTACACTTTATCTCGTCCTGCGCATGCCTCTCTGCGCATATTCTCCGTAACTGGAGCTGAGATACTACAGCAATCCTTTGGAGTGCGTCCCGCAGGTGAGTCAAGTTATACTGCTATCCTTCCCGCAGGCGCTTATATTGTAGAGCTAAAAGCGGGGGATTCAGTTCTCCGTCAGCGACTTATAGTTTTACGCTGAGCGAGGCTTGCTCTTCAAAAATAACCGAGTGCCTCCTGATACAGGAGGCACTTTTTATTTTCCGACTTTACCCCTATGAAGTTACGAGAGTGCCGACACTTTCCCCTGCAACTATGCGATAGAGCGCATCCTCTTCGTTGATATTGAAGATAGCCATGGGGAGGTTATGCTCCTGAGAAAGTGTAAAAGCAGTCAGGTCCATCACTTCCAGTCGCCGGTCCAAAACTTCCTGATGAGATATACGCGTGAAGCGCTGCGCAGTAGCATCTTTCATAGGGTCTGCGGTATAGATGCCATCCACTTTGGTACCCTTGAGAAGGAGCTCAGCCCCTATCTCTATAGCCCGAAGTGTCGCAGCCGTATCTGTGGTGAAAAAAGGATTCCCTGTACCTGCGGCAAAGATCACCACTCGTCCTTTCTCCAAATGGCGTATAGCTCGCCGCCGAATGAACGGCTCACAGATTCGCTGCATCTCTATGGCAGATTGTACTCGGGTAGGAACGCCTATCTGTTCCAGAGCGTTCTGGAGAGCAAGAGCATTGATGACAGTGGCTAACATCCCCATGTAATGGGCTTGTGCTTCATCTAATCCCTGTTCTTTACCCTCAATTCCTCGGAAAATGTTTCCCCCGCCAATTACCACAGCTGTCTGCACACCAGCTCGGACGACCTTAGATATTTCCTCCGCATAATAGCGCAGTTGAGCAGCATCTATGCCATACGGCTTATCGCCCATGAGAGCTTCTCCACTCAGCTTGAGGAGAATGCGCCGGTATCGCATCACTTCCCACCGACTTGAATGCGGACAAAACCCAAAACGCTCAGCTTAGGCGATATGGATTTCAGGTACTGACCGACGCTTTTTTGACTATCCTTGAAGTACTCCTGCTCTAGAAGGACTACCTCCTTGAAAAACTTTTCCAGCTTGCCGACCGCAATCTTCTCTAAAATGGCTTCGGGTTTTCCTTCTGCGCGAGCCTGTTCGCGGGCGATTTCTTTCTCCTTCTCCAAGAGCTCATGAGGTACACTCTGGCGATCCACGCTTACAGGACGCAGTGCAGCAATCTGCATGGCGATATTCTGACCGACCTCTTCTAATACATCAGAAGAGACCCCTTCGGTACCTCCAAGCGCGACGAGCACACCTATTCTACCACCCAAATGAATATAAGCGGTCACATACTCCCCCTCTATGCGAGCCCAGCGGCTCACCTCCATCTTCTCGCCAATCTTAGCGGTCAGGTCAGCGAGGGAGTCTTTCAAAGAGACTCCATCTATGGATAGGGAAGGTAGCTCTTCGGCGCCACTGATGTGATTATGTAAAGCAGCATTGGCTATTTTTTGCCCAAATGCTTTGAACTCCTCATTTTTCGCTACAAAGTCAGTCTCACAAGAAAGTAAAACAAGATGACCTTCGCCGCTTTGAACAGCGGCAAATACCGCTCCTTCCTTGGCGTCCCGCTCCTGACGGGCGGCAGCCATTTTATGTCCTTTTTTACGAAGGATTTCTATCGCAGTTTCAAAGTTTCCTTGGGCTTCTTCCAGTGCTTTTTTACAGTCCATGATACCTGCCCCCGTTGTTTCTCGGAGCTTTTTGACTTGATCTGCGGTGATAGCCGTCATGCCTGCAAAGTTAGCTCTTTGACTGAACGGCTCCGAGGTAGTTCTAAGAAAAGCCCTGAGGTGTCTATCAGAGCGATTCGGAAGATTCTGAAAGGAGTTATAAATATGACTTTTCAAAGAAGCACGGCAGAAGCTTGCAGACATATTTTACATTTGCACCAGATGACTGACCTATTCACTATTCGCTGTGGAGGCTGCGGTGCTTCCGTAGTGTATGAGGCAGGGAGTGAAAAGCTTCGCTGCCCCTACTGCGGACACCAACAAGAAATTCCCCTATCATATGAAGGTATAGAAGAAATAGACTTAGAGCATGCTCTCAAAGCCGCAGAGGCCCAAAGAGAAGCCATACCAGAACATCAGATACTAAGCTGTCGCAGCTGCGGCGCACAAATCGCCTATAAAGAAGGGCGAGCCAAGTGTGACTTTTGTGGAGCCGAAGCGGTAAGTGAAGGCACTCTTCAGAATCAGCCTATTCGTCCTCAGGGTGTGCTACCCTTTGGTATAGATGCTCGCGCTGCTCAAGAGACATTTACTCGATGGGTAAAAAATCTGTGGTTTGCCCCCTCTGACCTTAGCCATCGCACACGCCTTGAAGACTTACGGGGGATATATCTACCAAGCTGGACCTTTGACGCAAGGGTATGGGCACACTGGACAGCTACACCTGGCTATTACCGTACTCGTACAGAGCCATTTTTTGACCAGCAAACCCGTACATGGAAAACCCGTACGGTAACCTACACAGAATGGGGAGCTCCCATCTCTGGACATCATCAAGATTTTTTTGACGATGTGCTTATTTCCGGGCTAAATAGCTTGCCTAACCGCTATTTAGAGGAGATTGGCAGCTTCGCTACGACCACAGACCTGAGGACATATAATCCCTCATACTTTCTGGGGTGGGACGTAGCTCTGCCAGACAAACCGCTTCCAGAAGCATGGAAAGAGGGCTACGAATACATTCACGCTAAAACGGCCGAGGCTTGCAAAAAAGCTATCCCTGGGGATACTTACAAAGACTTTCGGATGCAGATTCAGCTTTCAGGTCTCACAACTAAGCTCGTGTATGTTCCAATATACATCTTGGCTTACCGATACGGTGACAAGCCGTATCGTGTCGTTATACATGGCCGCACTGGCGCAGTCACAGGAGATCGTCCGATAAGCTGGGTCAAAGTAGGACTTGCAGTGCTACTGATAGCAGCTATTATAGGCTTACTGGCTTATCTCGCAAAGTAAGCTAACCTGAAAAACTTTTACGAAGTTGAGGCCATAGCCTGTGAAATCTGGGAAGGGGTTTTAGCTTGCTCTTTCACCACCTCAAACTCAAAGTAAATCTCTTCAAACCCTCCTACCCAAAAGCACCATAGGCGTGAAGCCAAAAAAGGAGATAG
>JANWXY010000035.1 GCA_025057135.1 Bacteroidia bacterium
TGAAAGGCTTCGTAGTTATCATTTTGGCATCTACCCAGTTATTAGCTTTGACCCTAACTATAATCCTCCTTTGCAGCCAGGTTATACTGCTAACTTCAAGTGGGGATCACAAGGCTTCGGCCTTCCTTATCCGAATCCTGCCACTGAGTGTCTATACATAGACTTAGACAGCCCGGCTGGTGGTGTAGCTCGGTTTAGCCTGTATACCTTAGACGGGCGTATGATTCAGGCGTGGGAACGCTCTCTCACCGCTGGTCAAGCGAAATATGCTTTGGACCTCGGGGCGGTAAGTACGGGTACATATGTACTCACTGTCAGGACTCCCTATGGGGAAGCCGCCTTCAATGTAGCTGTGGTGCGGTAAGCGAGGTCGTGTAGGGATTTCTACTGGGGGGCGAGCCTGACAAGGCTCGCCCCTTTTTGTTTCCTACTATGAGGTCGTTACGCTTTATTGCCGATTGTCCAGAGGCGAGAGTTGCCGCAGATTACTTTGAAGAGGTTAGCGGTTTAGTGATAGTTTGAAAAATAGTGCTTAGCTTTGTAGCGATGTATGCCTACATGCTTATTACTGCTCTCCTGTGGCTACAGAATGTTGGTATTGGTACAAATAATCCTACCCACAGGCTTCATGTGGCGGGTGGGGATGTAAGAGTAGAGGGTATTAGCGGGACAGGGAATGCTCTGGTTAGGCTCTCGCCGCTTGGAGTGACACAACGGGTAGACTTTTCGGGAAATGCGGGGGATTTTCTGAGAGGGGATGGTTCGTGGGGACCTGACATAGGGGATTGGAACTTAGTTGGGAATAGTGGTACGAATCCCTCCTTGCAATTTTTAGGAACTGTGGATGCCCAGTCGCTTCATCTGCGCACGAATAATACAGAGCGAATGCGCCTTTTGCCAGATGGACGCATATTAGTTGCCACGACCACCTCTTTGCATGACAGGGCTATACTTCAAGTGCAAGGCGGCAGTGCTAATAGAGCGATCTACGGTTTCAAGTCCAGCAGTAGTGGGACTGCAGTAATACTCGGGATTGCTACCTCGGGCGGTGTCTCTCGGGCTGGAGCCATAGGATATGGGGCTCAAACTAGTATGTCTGGTACTACCACTCTGGGCGTGGGTTTGGTAGGGATGGTGGGTGTTTCTGATTTTCTTCACTGGGATATGGGCTCTGGGATAGTCGGTACAAGCATCTCTCATGGTGTCGTTGCATATGCAGAGAATACCTCTGGCGATAGAGCGGCTGGACGCTTTGAAGCTCCTGTCTCTACTACGCAGATGGCTAGAGCCTTAGTCGCTGCCTTTATCGGCGGTACTCAATATAAAATCTGGGGGGAAGTAACGGGTGGTGGGGTATTTACACCCCCGGGTACTAGTACGGTCTTAGAAAGCCCCGATGGAATGGCGTATGCAATGGTTTGTCCTGAAGCTCCAGAGATTTACTTCATGGATAGAGGTGAAGCCGTTCTACGGGATGGTCGTGCGGTCGTTAGTTTTGACTCCGCCTTGGCGTTCAACTTATATGTAGATGAACGGTACCCTTTGTATGTCTTTCTCCAACCGATGAATACAGACTGTGGATTGTATGTGAAAGACCGGAGTCGGCTGGGCTTTGTAGTAGAAAGTTCGGAGCCTGGTTGTGAGACACGCTTTTATTGGTGGGCAGTTGCTCGTAGGAATGATACTTACACGCCTGAGGGATTACGCTTATCGCGTCATGTAGGAGTTCGTCTCCCGATAGTACCCAAAACTCTCCCGTAACTATGAGAGACCGAGTGCTGTCCTGCCTAAGTTTCATTGGACTGGTGTGTTGGGCTCAAACTACTAATGTCGGTATCGGTACGAGCTTTCCAACGCATAGACTTCATTTGGGAAACGGGACTCTACGCATTGAGAATCTGTCAGGTACAGGCACGGTTTTAGCCCAGACGAGTGCTCTGGGGGTATTAGGACGATTTATAGCAGCATCTAATGCTACTCAGCTCCTGCAGGGCAATGCTATTTGGGGGAGTGATGCCACTGATTGGAAACTCTTAGGTAATGCAGCTACGTCGCCAGCTACTCATTTCGTTGGTACTACTGATCTACAAGATTTTCGCATGGCTGTGAATAATACCACTCAATGGCGAATACTCAGCACAGGAGAACATTTGGTCGGTAGTAATACAACCGCCATCTTGAATAATGCTCGGGTTTCTATTGATGCTCCGACAGGTTGGATAGCCGTATATGCTCGGGTCACAGGGGGCAGGCGTCCCGCCATTCGTGGAACTGTGGGTGATAATACAAGTGGTCCGGCTGTTTCCGCTGTCAATACCGCTTCAAACGGATGGGGAGCCATAGGACTGGGCAGCGGCAGCACCATAGGCAACTTGCCTCCCTCAGGTGGTGGAGCTTATGGAGCTGGGCAGACTGTAGGTGTAATAGGTAGCCATAACGGTACCAACGAGAATGGACGCTCAGGAGGTGCTTTCGCGGTGCGAGATGCAGGAGGGAGTTATGACTGGGTGTATGTAGCGGGATATGAAGCTGGAAATCAACGCAAAATCTGGGGCGTAGGGGCGGTTTCTACGACTATTTATGATGTTCAGTCCAAAAACTCCCATATTCTCTTTTGTCCAGAAGCGCCAGAAGTGCTCTTTTGGGATCAGGGGCGTTTCACCCTTACCACTCAGGAGCAGTGGGTTCCGATAGATACTCTGCTTGCTCTTCACATTGCGCCACCCTTCTCAGTGTTTTTACAGCCATGGGGGGATATATCTGTCAGGGTAATAGAGGTCCGAGAAAATGGATTTCGTGTGCAGGCGGACCGTGTGCCATCAGTGCCTATACCTGTATCATTTTTCTTACAAGCTCGGAGGAAAGGTTCACCACATAGTCCATTTCACGAAGAGCGTTTGCCCTCTGTTGACCCCAAAAGATATTTCTCGCCTTTCCGTCCTGTGATGAACTACCTACCTCCTGCATGTCTTCAGGAGTCTAAACCTTGACAAGCTATGCGACGATATGTATTGAAACTTACTGCTTTGGCAGTCGGTCTTGCGCAAAATGTCGGTATTGGTACTTCTTCTCCTTCCCATCGCCTCCATATTGCAAATCTATCCGCTACGGATTTAGGGCTCCTGCGCGTAGAAGACCTTTCTACTCCACAGGGCAGCATTGCAACTTTTTCTTCCTCAGGCGTCTTGGGAAATATATCGCTAACCGGAAATCCCGCAGATGTGCTTAAAGGGAATCTAACCTTCGGAGCGGATGAGACCGACTGGCGTCTCTTGGGCAATGTAGGTACGACGCCTGCCTCTCACTTTCTCGGAACTACCGATAATCAGCCTCTCGTATTTCGCACGAATAGTTCTGAACGCATGCGCTTACTCACTGATGGTCGCATATGGATAGGAACGACGGCTGACCTTACGCCCAATAACAATATCTTAAATATCCGTTCAGATGATGCATCCACGGCTCGGGCTATCACCGCACGCTCCGATACTATTGCCCTTTATGGAGAAGCTACGGCCGATTTAGGACCAGGTATTGCTGGGGTTTATTCTCCCACAGCCACGGCAGGTATTGGATTTTTCGCTCGTGGAAACGGTTTGAGTACCTTTCCTACCAATATTAATCCAGCTGGTTTCGTTGCTCAGGGGACTATCTGGGGTATCATGGGAGAGGCTCGTTCTACGAGCTCCTCAACCCGAATGGGGGGCTATTTCACCAACTTTAACGCTACTACATGGTCGCGCGTTGCTGTACGAGATGGCACAAATACATATAAGATACAAGGTACAGGGACGGTCAATACAATCATTCAAGATGGGAAGGGTGGCGCTTGTCTACTAACAGCTCCTGAAGCGCCTCAACTGCTTTTTCAGGATTTCGGCGAGGGGGAGTTGGAAAAAGGCAAAGCATTTATCTCTATTGAACCCCTTCTACTGCCCCATATCGTATTAGACGAAATTCAAGTCTGGGTAACTCCTCTCAGTCCCTGCAAGGGGCTCTATGTTCAACCTGTCCCTGAGAAACGGGGCTTTTTCGTCTATGAGAGAGGCGGCGGGGAGAGTACTTTACGCTTCATTTGGGGATGGAGCGCGCCTGTACGAGGATGGAATCGCTTCTCTCGGGTAACTTCCCCTTCTGAAAAGTCTAAGCCCTGAACAGACAAGGACAAAATCCTAAATCAGGTACCTTTTTGCACCAGAAAACCTAAGGCGATAAGTTAGCCGTACTATTAGGATTTAGCCGCTACTTCTACTGACGGCTCGGGATATTGAATGCGGGCGTGGTGTATAGAGAGTAACTGCTCGTAGAAGCATACCTCCAGCTCACTGAGCTGAGCAAATGTGAGGGAGGCTTCGCGCAGCTGTCCTTCGGCGATGCGCTGCTGAATGATCGTACGAATGTGCTGGCGCAGCTTTTCTGGGGTAAGGTTGGGAATAGCACGCGTGCTGGCTTCCAGGGAGTCTGCCAGCATCAGTATGGCTTCTTCTTTTGTCTGTGGCAGGGGTCCGTCATAGCGGAAGTTGACTTCCAGGGCAGCTGCCTCCTGAGGGCACTGTCGTTTCTGTTTCTCCCAGAAATACTGGATATATGTCGTCCCGTGATGGGTCTGTATGCCGCTGATTACTTCATCAGGCAAGCGGGCTTGCTTGGCGAGTTTGACGCCTGTGGGCACATGGGCTTTTATAATAGAAGCGCTCTCCTGCGGGGTGAGGTTGTGATGCGGATTTATCGCATTTACGAGAGATATGGTGGAGAGATTTTCAACGAAATACTTAGGATTTTCTAACTTCCCGACATCGTGAAATAAGGCCATCACATGGGCTTTGAGTGGATGGGCCCCTATTTTTTCAGCGGCAGCTTCGGCAAGGGCGGCAACGCTTAGGCTATGTTGGTATGTTCCTGGTGCCCTTCGCTTAAGTTCCTGAAGGAGCGGGTGATTGGTATCCAGAAGCTCCAAAAAAGTAATATCTGAACTTAGCCGAAAAACCCGCTCTATCCCATAGATCAAAGGGTAGGCTAATAGGCATAAAACAGCATTGGCTGTGAGTAGCGGAATGCCTGTCCAAGATATGAGCGAGATATATCCCTGCCGAAAAAGATGATAGCCAGAATAAGTGAGTATATACCCTATGAGGAGAGTCGCTAAGGCATAGTACAAATGAGAGCGACGCTGAAGCACCCTCAGGCGAAATACCGCCAGCATACTGCTGAATCCATGAATGAAAAAGTATTCTACGGGCTCTTCCATGATAAGGCTTATTTGAGCGCCGAGCGTGATAGCGGAGATAAATCCTACCCGATCATCAAAGAAAATCGCCAGGATAATTGGGCCTATGGCGAAAGGGAATAGGTGGTGAAGCGGGATATTGATCCCCTGTACAGGCTCAATGTGAGAATGGTTCAACCCAGCGATGATTAGCGTGATGAATATATAGACAGAGAAAAGCAGCGCCACGGGACGCAGATTATGGGGCGCGATCTTTTTAGCGAGTAAAAGGTACCACAGCGTGATGAAGGTGATGATGGAGATAAGTAGAAAAAGCCCTAAAAAGCTAGTGAGTCGGCTCTGGAAGGGATGAATAGTTTCGTGAGCGGTACGCAAAGAATTGAGTTTCTGCTGAATGTCCGACGAAATCAGCTCTCCTTTGCGGACGATGAGCTCTCCTTTTTTGATGGTGCCAGTATATGGCGATAGACTCTTCGTCGCCTGGCGAAGCTTTTCTCCAGCGGCTTGAGGGTCAATATCTAAGTTTGGCTGAAAGACCGAGCGGAGATAAGGTTGCAGCTCATTCGCCAGGGCTTCGCCATATTGGGCTCTCAGCCATGTCCAGAGTTTCACGCTATCTACTAAGGCTTCGGCTGAGACTTGGTATTCATCCTGGGGGGATAGGCGTAGTATAGCGGTGCCTCGTTGGCCCGTCAAGGGGAGAGTGCTGTAGCCGTACCGATACGCATAACGAAATGCATCTCGCAGCGGTGAGTGTAGCGATGTGGGGAGGACGCGACAGAGAGAATCTATTCGTCTTTGAACCTGTACTTGGATGCTGGTGTCCTTACGAAACACCAGCGAATAGCGCTGTATGAGAGAGTCAACCTCTTGGGCTGCATCTTCTGAGCTTTTGAATACCCGAAACTCAAATGGGGCGAATAAATCTGTATGCATCCAGACGTCCCCCTCCTTATACGGCGTCAAGAATACTGGTCGTGACCACCACCCTATAAATGCGCTAATTCCTGCCGAATAGAGAAGCGCCAGAAGCGCTGTCCATATTAGGGGATATTTACGGAGCGAGCCCGTAACGCTGAAACTTTTTTTCAGCTTCTTCGCGCTGCCGTTGGATGACTCGGGGGTCATATTCTTCTATTTCAGGTGCATAAGGTATAACATTACGACGATAAACTAAGATACCTTTTCGGCCCTCAAAGTGGCGCCTTTTCCAGAACTCTAATGCGTCATATGTCCCGTCTGCACCGAAAAATGGCCTTGCGTCTTCTCGCATTCGGCTGGCACGCTGAGAAGTGCTGATATGGTCAAAAACGATCGCAGAATAACGCTTTTTGGCGCCGTACTTTTTTACATACCAGCCTACATTTAGAGAAAGGGCGGTGGTCTCTCCGTAGGGAAGGATCAACCGCATTTTAGGGACAGGCCCTACATAAATTACTGGGGCGCCGAAGAAAACCTTCTCAGGGTGCTTCGGATCAATAAACACTGTCTCTACGACTTTGTAGTTGCGCCTTTTATCATATCCATTCCAGCCCAGTAAGACGTAATAGGTGAGCTTCTCTCGCACTATTCTATTTCCACGGGGGACTTTGGCTTTTCCTTCGTATCGCAATACTCCATGGCTGACATATCTGGGATGGTAGTAAAGAGCTCCCACCCATTCATCCGGAGAGAGCGTACGACGCTCCATATCCTCTTCTTCTAAAACTTCTGGGATTTCCTTTAGCCTACTCACTTTGATTTGCCAAGGCGATTTTTTTGAGCTTCGCCAGCGCCGCACTAATATGCCATAGTGGTAATGCCGATTTTTCTGAAAGTCTACTATCTGCCATGTGAAAATGCGAAAGGCGCTATCGGGCGGGCATAAGTCTGATACAGTAATAACGGAATCAAAAGGATAGCTGAAGGCCTCCGGATGAGTAAGGACCGTTTCCCATAGAGCTATGAAGTGACGATTTACGGAATCCTTGGCTTGAAAGTTTTCTCCATGGAGGACGAAGCGTCCCATTTCTGCGAGCTTTTTCTCTACCTCGGAAAGGGACACACTCTGTGCCCATAATAGAGCCACCCCCCACGCTATCTTCATCACAAAGCCCAAAAGTACGACTTTTATTTGAAAACCATCGGTAGAAGACTTTGGGCTTCCAAGAGGGCAAACTCGTTTAGTGGTGGCAGAGCATTCTTTTCACGCAGAAATGTCAAAAGCACTTCTGTACGGATATTAGAAACCAGAGGTACCCCTGCGAAAGGACACCCCCCATATCCTCCCAAAGCGCTATCAAATCTTCGGCACCCCGCTGCCCAGGCAGCCGCTATTTTGGGGTAGGCTTCTTGGGGGGTAGCATGTAAATGAACTCCCCATGTGATGTGCGGTAGGGCTTGTATAGCTGCTTCGGTTACTTGGTAAATAAGGTCTGGCGCTGCTACGCCGACCGTATCTGCCAACGAAAGAATAGAGATGCCCTTCTCACTCAAACGGTAAGCTGTATCTATTACCTCCTGGGGGGAGTACTTTTCACCGTATGGATTGCCAAATCCCATAGAAAGATAAACTACGGGCGTTTTCTGGTATTCTGTGCAGATGGAGACAAGCTCATCTACAAAGACCTCTGCTTCTGCACGGGATTGACGGGCATTCTGCCGCTGAAAAGTCTCTGATAGGGATAGGGGATATCCTACATATGAGACAGCAGGATGGCGCACAGCTTGATCCAAGCCCTTCCGATTCACTACTATTACTAAAATCCCCGTTTCTCTATGTGTCTCCCATGGGAGGGAAGATAGCACTGCCTCTGTATCTTGCATTTGAGGGACAGCCTTTGGCGATACAAACGACCCCGCATCTAACGTATGAAAGCCCACTCTGAGAAGCGCTGTCAGGTATTGCACCTTTATCTCGGTGGGGATGAAAGCAGAGAGCCCTTGCCACGCATCCCGAGGGCACTCTATTATCTGCACTTCTGTCATGGGGGCGAAAATACACTTATACTTTATCAAGGCTGAACGACTTCACTCAGGTTTTTGTTATTATCGCCGATATGTATCCCGCCTATGTCGTAGAACCGATACGCCAAGAGACCTCTCAGATAGGTCTGATAGAGCTACGCCTGCCTGAAGAAGTAGATAAGGTTATTCAGGAGTTGAAGAGTACGGGGGAATCGGCCCTTTTCCTTATCAATTCAGTCTGTGGCTGTTCTGCCGCATCTGCTCGTCCTGCCGTGGCTATGGCTATGCAGCATCCCAAACGGCCTGCCCGTTTTTATAGCGTCTTTGCAGGTGTGGATAAAGAGGCTACGGCTCGCTTGCGTCAGTATTTAGCTCCGCATCCGCCCTCTTCTCCCAGTATAGCTCTGTGGAAAGGCGAGCGTTTGGTCCATTTTATTCCTCGTCATGAGATAGAGGGGTACTCGGCTCAGCACGTTGCTACCACACTTATCACACTTTTTGACGAATATTGCTGAGTGCGACGACCGAAGTGGCTACTCTTCTTTTGTGTCGTAAGTGGAAGCTGGGCTCAGCCGAGTGAAGATTTGTGGAATAAGCTAAACCCGTTTTTTGGGGCAGGGCTTACTTTCATAGACATTCGTTTCCTCACTACACCGCTCTTCAATAATCCTCCTGACTTTTGGGGGCTCACCCTTGGTACCAACTATACATACTTCCGCACGGAGAATGAAGTCTTTGCCGCAGGACCTGGGGCACAGATTACGGGCTCCCTGCAATTCTTAGGAAATGTTGGAACAAACTGGATGCTCCAAGTACCTGTATATGGATATGCCAGGCTGGGTGCGGGAGCTACCAGTTTCAACGTTCAGAGGCTCGGCATCGGTGCAGGGGCTGGGTTGCAGCTCACTACTTTTCAGATAGCTTATAGCTCCATCTCTGGGAACTCTGTGGGTAAGCTCCGGCAGACTTTTGTCAATCCGATGGTCTTCTTAGACCTAACCTTCAACTTCCGCCGAACCAATCCTACTACGATAAGAGTAAATTTTGATGTGCTCTCCAGCCGTCGGAATACCGAAATCATGGGTTCGATAGACCCTGTACCCCTGGAATTCCGCACTTTGGGCCTGAGCATCCTCTATAGGGTGGGCTTTTGAGAAAGGCCACTTCTCCCTCGGAGCTTGGACCTGTAAAATCCAGCCTGCAGTTCCGATGAGCTGAATTTTGTTTTACTCGTTATGCTTATATACACGGAAATCACACCGAATCCCCATAGTCTTAAGTTTGTTCTGCCACCCGAATATCCCGCCATAGAGCGTGGCACGCGTGAGCTTAACCAGCCCTCGGAGATGGATGAGCCGCTCGTTCAAGCGCTCTGGAAAATCTCTGGCGTGAAAAGCCTTTTCTTCACGCGGGCATTTATAACTGTTTCTAAATCAGAAGATGCGAGCTGGCATGAGCTTATTCCGAAAGTAAAAGAGGTTTTGCAGCATTACCTCCCTCAGGGACCTTTACCTTCGGGAGAGATACATGATATGGGGGAGAGTTCTGACATAGAAGGGCAGATTAGGTCTATTTTGGAGGAGTACATTCGGCCGGGGATAGCTATGGATGGTGGGGACGTAGAGTTTGTGAGTTTTTCGGATGGAGTGGTCAAGTTGCGGCTTCAAGGAAGCTGCTCTGGTTGTCCTTCCAGTCTCTACACGCTCAAAGCCGGCATAGAAAATCTCCTCACTCGTCTGGTGCCTGAGGTGCAGGCAGTGGAAGCAGAATAGCTCTGGTGCATAGGAGGGCATCCAGAGGGCTTCACTTTTCTGAGGCTCTACCTTTGTGCAGTGTGGCAGAGTGATACTTATGAGAAAAGTTTATCAGAGCTAAGCTGGCCCTACCTTGGCAAGTGGGCTCAATGGATGGATTATGCTGTGGGGGGAGGGGGGAAGCGTCTCAGACCATATCTGGTGTGGAGGATATATGAATTTTATGCTGGCGAGTCGGCTTCCTGGGAGAGAGCTCTGCCACTCATGCGCTCTATTGAGCTACTACACACTTTCACCTTAGTTCATGATGATGTCATGGACAAATCGCAACTGAGGAGAGGAAAGCCTACACTTTATCATCTCACGGATGAAAATACCGCCATTTTGATAGGCGATGCTCTCCTAATTGGCGTTTATCAAGAGTTGATGAACCTCCCTCCTGAGTCCTGTAAGCGTGTGGCGAGCATACTATCTACGGCGGCTCTCAGGGTGTGTCATGGGCAGCTTTTGGATTTAGAATTAGGCAGGCAGCCGACTGCGTCTGTGACAGAAGCTTCCTATTTTGAGATGATTAAGGAAAAAACGGGAGCGCTCATCGGCGCTGCTCTGGAGGCGGGGGCTGCCTTGGCTCAAGCCCCAATAGAGGAGTGCGAAAGACTCCGCCTCATCGGTGAGTCCATAGGGGTTTATTTTCAAGCTCAGGACGATTACTTGGATGCGTTTGGCGACCACACAGGAAAATCACGCGGAGGAGATATTGTAGAGGGGAAAAAGACTTTTCTCTGGCTCTGGGCATGGAATGAGGCTACAGAAGAGGACCGCTCTCGGCTAGAGAATATGCACGGAGAGGAAAGGCGTTTATTTGGATTAGCTCTATATGAGAGCCTCGGCCTGCGCGAGAGAGGTGAAGTTTTTCTGAAAGAAGTTCGTCAGCGAACAGAGGAGCTCCTGATAGGCGTGTCCTGTCATGCGCTGATTAGGGAAATCTTACATCGGTTGGAGGGTAGGTCACGATAGCTTAGGCGCAGGATTGTGCTATACCCTGAAAATCTCTATCAGCGGCCGCCATGAGACGATGAGAACTACACAAATTTCTGACAAAAAAGCTGCCACTTTGTCATGGGCGTGTTATTTGCTTCTGTGGATTCAATATGAATTGGAATCAGTTTACGGTGCGAGCGCAGGAAGCGCTACAGCACGCCGTAGAAATAGCGCAGGGAAACTCTCATAGTGTCGTAGAAAGTGGTCATCTGCTTTTGTCTTTACTTGAAAAAGATGAAATAGTCACGCCTTACCTTCTTCAGAAAGTAGGGGCTAATTCCTCCTACCTCCTTCAGCAGGTCCGTAAATGGCTAACCGAGCAGCCCAAGCTTACTGGACCCACAGGTACGCCTGGCATAGGGCCGACTCTAAATGACGCTTTGCAAAAAGCGCTTTCTCATGCCAGTCGAATGAAAGATTCGTATGCCAGCGTGGAGCATCTCTGGTTGGGCTTAGCTGATGGCAAAGATGCCACAGCTCGTCTGCTCAAAGAGCAAGGCCTGACCACTAGCGTTTTAGAAAAAGTAATCGCAGAGCTGCGAGGCGGGCGTAAAGTGTCTGATCCTTCCGCTGAGGATAAACTCAATGCCCTCCATCGGTACGCCATAGACCTCACGGATTTAGCCCGTAAGGGTAAGTTAGACCCTGTTATTGGGCGAGATGAGGAAATCCGACGGACCTTGCAGATACTCGCCCGCCGTACGAAAAATAATCCTGTTTTGATCGGCCATCCTGGAGTTGGTAAAACGGCCATAGTAGAAGGGATAGCTCAACGCGTGGCACTTGGAGATGTGCCCGAAAATCTCCGCAACAAACGTCTCTTCGCTTTGGATATGGCTTCGCTTTTAGCGGGGGCTATGTATCGGGGGCAGTTTGAAGAAAGGCTCAAAGCTGTGGTGCAAGAGGTTATTCAGTCCGAAGGTAATATCATTCTCTTCATAGATGAGCTTCACAACTTGATTGGGGCTGGAAAAGCAGAGGGAGCCATGGATGCGGGGAATATCCTCAAGCCTGCCTTAGCGAGGGGAGAACTGCGGGTTATCGGCGCTACCACGCTGGATGAGTATCAGAAGTACATAGAGAAAGATAAAGCCTTAGAGCGCCGTTTTCAGCCTGTGTATGTAGATGAGCCCAGTGTAGAAGAGAGTATATCCATCCTCCGAGGACTCAAGGAGAGATACGAGGTACATCACGGCATCCGCATTACGGACGAAGCTATCGTAGCCGCAGCCGAGCTCTCTCATCGGTATATTACTGACCGATTTTTACCTGACAAAGCAATAGACCTTATAGACGAAGCCGCAGCTCGCCTGCGACTCGCTATTGACTCTCTGCCGGAGCCATTAGATGAGTTAGAAAGGCGCATCCGCCAGCTCGAGGTGGAGAGAGAGGCTCTCAAGATAGAGAAAGACGAGCGTAAAGTCGCAGAACTCACTCGCCAACTGGATGAAATGTACAAAATACGGCAAGAACTTCGGCAGCAGTGGGAGTTGGAAAAGGCGCTCTTGGGAGAGATTCGTTCCGTTCGGGGGGAAATAGACCGACTTCGTACTGAGGCTGAATATGCCGAGCGTCAAATGGATTGGGGAAAGGCAGCAGAGATTCGGTATGGACGCATCCCAGCTGCCGAAAAGCGCATAGAAGAGCTCTCTAATCAGTTGAATACCTTGTCTGAACAAGGGGTGCGGCTGCTGCGGGAGGAAGTCACAGCGGAGGACATCGCCTCGGTAGTGAGTCGTTGGACAGGCATACCTGTCTCCAAAATGCTCCAATCTGAGCGGGAAAAGCTCCTTCACTTAGAGTCGGTTCTGCATGAACGAGTAGTTGGACAAGATGAGGCGATTCGAGCGGTGGCCAATGCTATCCGCCGTAGTCGAGCTGGTATTCAAGACCCAAATCGCCCAATCGGCTCATTTCTTTTTATCGGACCCACAGGTGTGGGAAAAACTGAACTCGCCAAAGCCCTGGCAGAAGCTCTATTCAATTCTGAGCAGGCTATGGTGCGCATAGATATGTCAGAATATCAGGAAAAGCATACTGTCAGCCGTCTGATAGGCGCACCGCCGGGGTATGTAGGATATGAAGAAGGAGGACAGCTCACTGAGGCGATTCGTCGTCGTCCGTATAGTGTCATTCTTTTGGATGAGATAGAAAAAGCCCATCCTGATGTCTTCAATGTGCTTCTGCAAGTTTTAGATGATGGACGCCTCACTGACAGTAAAGGCCGGGTCGTAAATTTCAAAAATACAATCATCATTATGACGTCTAACATCGGGGCGCACCTGATTATGGAGCGTCTCGCTGGGAGCTATACCCAAGCTAAGGACGATTTGATGGAAAACCTGCGAATAGGTATCATGGAGCTACTGAAGCGCAGCTTTCGTCCCGAGTTTCTCAATCGTATAGACGAAGTGGTGCTTTTTGAACCGCTTACGCCGGCGCTTCTGCGGAATATCGTAGAGCTTCAGCTCAAGCATGTCCGTAAGCGATTGGAGGAACAAAATATCCTCTTAGAGTGGGAGCCAGAAGTGGTAGAATACCTCGCCGAAGTAGGGTATGATGTTCAGTTTGGCGCTCGCCCGCTCAAGCGAGCTATTCAGCAACTGATTCTCAATCCGCTGGCAGAAAAGCTGCTAAGAGGAGATATTCCTTCCGGACATGGGGTTTTGCTCAGGCAAGTGGAAGGAGTCATCTTCTTCTCGTCTATCCCTGTCGGGCAGGTACAAGTATGAGGGCGTGAATTGGGTTCAGTAGGGGAGGCTGGGCATCTTTTTCTCGAGGTGCTCTATTTGTGTGGGGGGGGGGGGCCCCCCCCGCGCGGCCGCCCCCCCCCCCCCCCAAAAAAACAAAAAAAAAAAAAAAAACCAACAAAAAAAAAAACCACCCCCCCCCCCCCGCGGGGACAT
>JANWXY010000007.1 GCA_025057135.1 Bacteroidia bacterium
GTAGATAAGCAAGGGCGCACCGTCTATCATCATCGCGACGCATATGTTCAGCCTCTCACACGATATTTTTATCGGGTAGATCAGCATGACATATTCGGAAACGTGCGCCATTCTAACATCGCAGAAGCTATCCTGCCTGGAGTTGGAGAAAGTTTTTCTGCACAAATATACCCGCAGCCTGCTGTAAGTGAGGCGACGCTGCAAGTTTCTGTACCATCAGAGGGGGTATTAGATTTCCAAGTTTATGATGCAGCTGGGAAACTGGTCGTGAAAAGTGAATATAGCCTTACGGCTGGTTCTCATCGTATAGACCTGACTCCTGTGGTGAGCCGCTTAGCTATTGGCAACTATAATGCTATTCTAACCTTTGGCGGAGAAACCCGAACGGTACGCCTCGTGAAAGCTGAGCATATCCGCTGATTAACTCTAACTGCGAGTTTTGGGAGGGCGAGGGGTGAAGGCTCCTCGCCCTTTGATGTTTTGGTAGGGTAGAAACTGGGGCGCGCCAGCGCCTTTGGCGCTGCCGCCGCCCCCTAACCTAAAAAAATCACGCGCATACGCTCCTACGCAACTCCTCACCCCCCCACCTCCCCACCTTACAAATAAATCACATCTCCTGAAGCATTCTCATCAGCCCAAATGCCTCTGGGAAAAGCACAAGCAAACCCAGAGTGAGGAGCAGTCCAACTAAAAACGGAAAGCTCGCCCGCACCACCGCCCCCATGCTCCGTTGAAAGTAGCCCATCGCTACAAAGAGATTGAGACCTACGGGCGGAGTAAGATAGCCTATCTCTAATGATAAGATAAAAACGACCCCCAGTAGTATCGGCGATACCTCTAAGCCCTGCGCTGCTGGAAGAAAGGCAGGTGCAAAAATCAAGATAGCAGATAGTACATCCATCACCATGCCAGCCACTAAGAGAACCCCCACTACCGCCAATATGAACATGTCAGGGGTGAGATGAAGCTTCTCTACCCACTCCACTACATAAAATGGAAGCTCAGCTAATAGCAGAAAATAACTGAGTAGGGCCGCCATCAGCACAATCGCCAGAATACTCCCCAGAGCGGTCGTCGCTTCAGAAAGCGCATCTCTTAACTTCACCCATCCCAGGGAGCGATAAACAAGCCCTTCCAGCAGAAAAAGATACAGAACCGCGATACCCGCTGCCTCAGTGATATTGTACAAACCAGCATATATCCCTCCCAAAACCACCACGGGAAGCCCCAAGGCAGGGATGGCATAGAGGCTCTTTTTGAGAGCTTGTTTCAAAGTGAAAGGCTGACGCGGGAGACGATGCATCAATCCCAAAACTATCGCCACCATCACCAGGATACCGCCTGCCCACAAACCAGGTATTATGCTCGCTAAAAAGAGCTTTTCTATATCGGTACGCGTTACGATGCCATATACTATCATCGGAATGCTGGGAGGAATAAGAATACCCAAGGAGCCTCCTACGGTTACGCTTCCCAGAGCGAGGCTGTCAGGATAGCCGGCTTTACGCATAGCTGGATAGAGAAAGCTCCCGATGGCGATCATAGTTACAGGAGAGGAGCCCGAAATCGCCCCGAACACCATACAAGCCAACACCGCAGTAACCGACAAGCCCCCAGGAAGCCATCCTAACCATGCTTCGGCGACCTCCACTAGCCGCTGAGCCGTACGCCCTTTCGCTACCAGAGCTCCTGCCAAGATATACAACGGAATAGAAAGTAAAGCAGGCTTAGTAAGAGTTTCTAAAATGTACTTGAGTAGCGCCTCAGAAGGCTGCTCCTCGTACAGAGCAAAAAGCCCAAAACTTATCCCACCCAAAAGTACAAACAAAGGCACTCCAAGGAGAATCAAAAGGAGCGCACCTATAGATAGTAAAGTACCCTTCATACCAGTGACTTGCGCTGAAAACTTTCAGGTTGAATACGTCCGCGAGCTACCTCTATCCACAGGTACGTACCAATCAGATAGCGAACTGTGGAGACCCCCGCAGCCAAAACGAAAAAGCTATACACCACCCAAAGCGGAATGTCTAGTACTAAGTCTCTTTCGCCATTATCATATAGAAAGCGAACAAACCCATAAGCCGCCCAAGCCAAATACCCCAAAAAGCCCGCACTGACTAAGGACCCCAAAGCAGATAAAATCGCCTGCCAGAGAGGACTCAGCCAGTGCCTCACAACTCCCACCGTGATATGCTCATAATACCCACTCGCCATCTGGATGCCCCAGAAACTCAGAACGACAAAAAGGTATGTAGCTAACCTATCAGTACCGTAAAAGGGCTCTGCCAAAATGTAACGAGAAAAGACCCCAGCCAGTACAACGCCACTGATAGATAACATAAGGAGAGTGGCGACTATTTTTTCACTCGCATGCAGCCGATCCTGAATATACTGATAAACTCTGATAAAAGTCATGGTTATTTCGTGGAGGATTTGCTTTTACGATACTCAGCGATTTTGGCTTGAACCTTAGCCAGGAGGGCTTTCCCTTGAGGACCGAGGTGTGCCTCCATACGGGGCATAGCCGCTTGCACGGCTTTTCGGAAAGCATCTCGCTGCTGAGACGAAAGCCTATAAAAGCGCACATTCCCGTCTTTCTCTATACTACCTAAGATAGACTGCTCTTCATCGCGTACGAGCTTACGTCCTTTGGCTTGAAGGGCGGCTCGTTCAGACTCCACGAGGAGCGCTTTTTGAATATCTGCCGGCAGCTTATCAAAAGCTTTCTTAGAAATCACCAGCGCCCCTGGCTGATAGATGTGGCGACTAAGCGTGATATGCTTGACTTGACCAATCCACCCCGTGGATACTGCGAAAATGATAGTCTGATCAAAGCCCTCTACCATGCGATTTTTGAGAGCCATGAGGGCGTCCGTGGCGGGTAAAGGCACAGGCGTAGCTCCCAAAGCTTTATAAGTCTCTATGTAGATTGGTGTCTCCTGTGCCCGCATTTTGAGCCCCTTCATGTCAGCCGGTGATAAAATCGGCTTAGTAGAACAGGCGAAATGCCGCCATCCATTCACCCCCCAGAATATAAGCACAACTCCTTTCTCCATCAGGCGGTTTTTGAACTCAGTGAATAGCTGATCCATTACATAATCCACCTCCTCATCACTCTCAAAAAGAAACGGCATTTCCAGCACCATAAGTTCGGGCATAGAAAGCCCTTCTGCCATAGCTCCGATAGAAAACATCCCTACCTCCAGCGTGCCCATTCGCACGCTGCGCACCATTTCTACCTCCCCTCCCATTTGGCCACTAAGAAACTTGCGGAAATTCACCTTACCAGAGCCTGCGGTTCTATCAACCGCTTTTATATATTCATTCAAAGCCTCCTCCCACGGGCTATCGTAAGGCGCCATGGAGCCCACTCTGAGCTTCACCTGTGCCCATAATCCAGCGCTTACCAAAACAACTAATGCCCAACGCATACGGATGTTCAGTTAGTCATTTTCAAAAAGCTCCGCCTCCCGAGCAAGGAGGTCGCGGGCTTTCTTCTGAGCGAGGCGATTTTCTGGAGCATAATCTGGGTCTTTTCCTGGGTCTGCATTTAGGACCTCTTTGAGGAGTCTCTGGAAAAGCTCTTTATTCCTAACCTTAGGATGAGCTGCGTAAGCCTCCGCATAAAGTACTTTCGTCTCTAAGTAATAAGGGGCTGTGGAGAGAGATTTATCAAACATTTCACGCGATTTATTGACATCCTGGTCTCCTGTGATGGCAGGTACAAGCGCGTAATATCCCCCAAAAAACCGATACCCACCTCCATGAAAGTATGCAGGCTCTAACTCCATGACCTTATCCCAATATAAACGGATAGTAGAACGGGCTTGTACCTTCTGAGCAAATGGGGCATGCTTACCCCAGCGAGCGAGACTTGCTGCGGCCCAGTAGAGTAAAGGCAAGTGGTCTTTCTGGGCTTTCTTGACGATTTCCTCATCTTTGACTGTAGCAGACAAACCAAGTTGATGCGCAAGCTCATTTCTACAGAGCTTGAACGCCTTGTCGTAATATTCCAGACGAGTGGCTTTTTCATCGCTCTGTTCTCCGAGGAGATAGTAAATCCGCGTCAGCCGCACGACCTGAGTAGGTTGATGTGGATTTTGAGAAAGGCTTTGTTCTATAAGACGGGCAGCTTCTTTAGCTGTATTGGGATTATCACGCTCGGCCCAGAGTGCGTCTATATCTGACTGCGCCCAGAGAAAAGCGCCGCTCAAGATGAGGTATCGCATGGCGCAATACTACAAAAACCATAGCGATTTGAAGTACTAATGCATGTTATAGAGACGATTCCAATCTTCACCGCTACCTTTGCGGTTCAATGCCGCAGCCTAATTCTATTACAGTAGGCGTCATCGGGTTAGGCTATGTAGGACTGCCTGTAGCCGTAGAGTTTTCAAAGCATTTTGCAGTCATAGGATTTGACATTTCAGAGGAAAGGGTTTCCGAACTTTTAGCGGGATACGACAGGAATGGTGAGTTTTCTCCTGAAGCTCTCAGGAAAGAAGGGCTATTATTCACTACATCTGAGGCGGAGCTTCGCCGAGCGAACTTTTACATCGTAGCTGTGCCTACGCCCATAGACCTGCATAAAGTTCCCGATTTGAAGCCCTTAGAGAAAGCCAGCCAGACTCTCGCCCGAGTTCTCAAACCTAACGACGTAGTCGTATATGAGAGTACAGTTTATCCTGGCTGCACCGAAGAGGTCTGCTTACCTTTACTTGAACAAAGCGGACTGAAAGCAGGCAAAGACTTTCACTTAGGATACTCGCCAGAACGCATAAACCCAGGTGACCCTGAGCGTCCTTTGAGAAAGATTCTCAAGATTGTCTCAGGGCAAACCCCCGAAGCCTTGGAACGAATCGCCCAGGTGTATGGGCAAGTCATAGAAGCAGGCCTCCATAAAGCTCCCTCCATCCGAGTCGCCGAAGCTGCAAAGGTCATAGAAAACACCCAGCGAGACTTAAATATCGCTCTCATCAATGAGCTCGCCATGCTCTTCCAAGAAATGGGACTCAGCGTGTATGATGTGCTGGAAGCAGCCGGTACTAAGTGGAACTTTCATAAATACTCCCCGGGATTGGTAGGAGGACACTGCATCGGTGTAGACCCGTATTATTTGACCTACAAGGCGACAGCTCTCAACTTTTATCCACAGGTGATATTAGCTGGACGACGCATAAATGACCACTTCCCCCGCTACCTCGCAGAAAAAATCCTTCAAAAGCTTAGCCAACTTCGGCGCTATCCACCTTTACGCATTTTGATTTTAGGCTTCACCTTCAAAGAAAATGTACCCGACATTCGCAATACCAAAGTCTATGATTTGGCTCAAACCCTAATCTCTCACGGCATACAAGTAGATATCTCAGACCCTTTAGCCCATCCGGAAGAAGTGAAAGCAGAATACGGTCTCACCTTATCTACGCCGGTAGAGGGTGCATATGATGCTATCGTAGTGGCTGTCGCTCATCATCAATATAAACAGCTTACATCGCAGGATTTTGAACGCTTAGGGAAAGCTGGCGCTCTCATCGTAGATATCAAAGGCATTTTCCGTAATCAAAACAACTGGCACAATCTAAACTACTGGACCTTATGAGACCGCTCAAGATGGTAGATTTGGAGCTGGAGCGCCGATTTTTGGGTCCCAGATTGGATGCGGCGATTTCGGAGGTTCTGGCGCACACGCAGTTTATCCGAGGGCCTGAAGTTCATAAGTTTGCGCAAGAGCTTGGAAACTACTTGGGTGGAACGAAGGTCATCCCTTGTGCAAATGGAACAGATGCCCTCCAACTGGCTCTTATGGCTCTGGACCTGAAACCGGGAGATGGTGTAATTGTCCCTGCATTTACTTATGTGGCTACGGCCGAAGTGGCTGCTCTTCTCCATCTAAAGGTACGCTGGGTGGATGTCTCACTGGATCACTTTAACCTTTTGCCCGAAGAGTTAGAAAAAGCGTGGAGTCCTGAGATAAAAGCCATTATCCCCGTACATCTTTTTGGGCAAGCGGCACCTATGCAGGAGATTTTAGAGTTTGCTCGGATCAAAGGCGTCTCGGTCATAGAAGATACAGCTCAAGCCTTGGGCGCAGATTATATTTTTCCCTCTGGAGAAAGGCGCAAACTCGGCACACTCGGAGAGATCGGATGCACTTCATTTTTTCCCTCCAAAAACCTCAGCTGCTATGGAGATGGGGGCGCTGTATTTACAGCCTCAGAAGCGCAAGCTGCCCGCATCGCCCGCATCGCTAATCATGGGCAAGATACCCTTTATGAGTTTGCAGAGGTTGGCGTAAATTCTCGTTTAGATAGCCTGCAAGCTGCCATCCTACGATTGAAACTGCCCTACTTAGATGAGTTCAACGCGCGGCGTCGCGCCGCTGCTGAACTGTACGATGGATACTTTCATGATATTCCTGCTCTGCAAATACCCTACCGAGCTCCATGGAGTACCCATATTTTCCATCAATATACACTGAGAGTCTTAGACGGCCGACGAGATGCTTTGAAAGCCTATTTAGCCGAACGCGGAATTCCAGCCATGGTGTATTATCCGAAACCTCTCCATCTTCAACCTGCTTATTACAACTCTGCGTATCCGGAGGGCTCTTTCCCCAATGCCGAACGGCTCGCTAAGGAAGTTATATCGCTGCCGATACATCCCTTTTTATCAGAAGACCAAATCTACTACATTGCCGAGGGAGTTAGAGAATTTTTCAAGTAATGGAATGGGCAGTTTTAGGGTACGTGCTCTTTTCCATAAGCATAGGTGGTTGGGCGGCTCGCCGGGTCAGGAATAGTCAAGACTTTCTAGTCGCTGGGCGCCGACTACCCTTTTTATGGGCGATGTCTCTGCTTTTTTCCACCTGGTTTGGGTCTGAGACGATCCTGGGAGCTTCAGAAGCCATGGCTCATGGTGGTCTTTTAGCCGTGATTGAGGACCCTTTTGGTAGTGCGCTTTGCCTTTTTCTGGTAGGGGTGTGGTTAGCGCGCCCTTTTTATCGATTACCCATACGAACATTCGGCGATTTTTATGCGCTGTATTTTGGACAGTGGACGGAAAGAATCGCTACACCTCTAATGATCATCTCCTACTTTGGCTGGATAGCTGCCCAGCTTGTCGCCATGGCGCAAGTTATCAGCCACTTTTCGGGGCTTGATCATTTCTATACTATTCCCATAGCTACAGGGCTGATCCTCTCCTACACCGTGTGGGGAGGGATGTGGTCCGTAGCAGCCGTTGACCTCTTTCAAAATGTACTTATCATCGTAGGACTTGTGGTGCTGATATTCTTCCTCCCGATGGGATGGGAAGTAAAGCTCTCTGAGCTACCCGCAGGCTTTCTGGACTTTTTTCCTCCACGAGATAGCGTGGCTTGGCTCAACTATCTCGCTGCTTGGATGATAATTGGTTTGGGTTCTCTCCCTCAACAGGACATGTATCAGCGAGTAGTTTCTGCGCGTAGCGAAAGAACGGCAACTATCGCCGCTGTAAGCGCCTCTATTTTGTATCTCACCGTGGGCTTACTACCGCTCATTGGAGGGCTTTTTGTTCGCATATACCATCCCGAATGGCTACAAGATGAAGCGGGCACTTCGCCCATCCTTCGTCTCGTAGAAGGCTACATGCCCAGAAGCATACAGGTACTTTTTTGGGGAGCTCTCGTCTCCGCCATTATGAGTTCGGCAAGTGGGGGCATTTTAGCGCCAGCAGCCCTTCTCTCAGAGAATATCTTAGCTAAATGGCAGCGTTTCTCTCCCCTTGGGAGGGCGCGCTTTTCCGTCCTCCTTGTAGGACTCATCTGTATGGTCATGGGAATCTATGAACGCAACGTGTACGAGCTTGTGGCAGAGTCTTCTATATTCAGCTTAGTAACGCTGTTTATTCCGATGGTAGTAGCCCTTCATCTCCAGAGATGGCGTAGCAGCTACGGTGCCATTCTAAGCATGCTGATGGGTGTGACAGGATACTACTTGATGAAAATCATCGGAAGTGCTCTACATCCCCTCTGGTATGGGATGCTGGGCGCATTTATGGGCTATGTTAGTGGCATGATTGTAGAAAAACTACAAAAAGTTAGAGACAATGCGAAACATGCAACCCCTTGAAGGTATCGTGGTCATAGAACTGGCCAGATTACTACCTGCGCCACTGGTCGGAGCTATTTTAGCGGATTTGGGCGCTCAGGTCATCAAAATAGAAATCCTCCCCAAGGGAGACTCTCTACGAGGGACTGAACTATTTAGTTTGCTAAACCGTGGAAAGTACAGCGTAGCCCTACCTCCAGAAAGACTGCCAGTGGTGCTACCTCAGTTGCTTGCGAAAGCCCATGTACTTATCACAAACTATCGCCCTCAAACGCAAATGGAGATGGGACTATCCCCTGAATCTCTCCTATCCAAGCATCCCCATCTCGTGTATCTGAATATCACTGGCTTTTCTGATGGACGACCCGGTCACGATCTCAACTTTCTTGCGGAGAGTGGTGTTTTGGATAGGCTGCGATTGACGCCTGACGGAGCTCCGATTGTTCCAGGCTTCCTGATAGGAGACCTGCTTGGGGGTAGTGCTTCTGGACTGATACGCTTGCTGGCTGCGCTGTATCACCAGAGTCGGACGGGAAAAGGCTCTTATGTGCCTGTAGCCATGCGAGATGAAATGTTGCGTTGGAGCATTGCGAACGCGCATCTATATCGTCTCTTCAAGGGGAAGCTCCCTCCTCCAAGTATGGATTTCCTTTCAGGTGCAATGCCCAGCTACCGAGTGTACCGTACCGCTGACGGACGGTATATTGCAGTCGCTGCGATAGAAGAAAAATTTTGGCAGGAGTTCTGTGATTTTATCGGACGAAAAGACTTGATTCCCTATGGCAGAGCGGTGGGAGAAGGGGTTCCTCATCGGGAGATAGAAGAGGTATTTTCAAAAGCGACTTGGGTGGAATGGAAGGTTCGATTAGAAGGTACCGCTTTCTGTGTCAGCCCCGTTTATACTTTTGAAGAAGTCCTGCAAACTCCATGGGCGGCCGAGATATGGGAAGAGGGGTTTTTAGTGTTCAGCTCGTCTGATAAGCTTCATGTTCCTACTTTGGGAGAACATAACGAATGGGTGCAGGGGCGGTTTGGGGTGGAAATGGGGGAGGGCTGAGTTTGGGAGGGGAGAGGGGGGGGGGGGGGGGGGGGGGGGGGGGGGGCGGGGGGGGCGGGCGCGGGGGGGGGGGGGGGGGGGGGGGGGGTGGAGGGTGGGGGGAGGGCGACCGGACAAGGGAGGGGGGGCAGGGGGGACGAGGCCAGAGGCACAGAGCGGGCC
>JANWXY010000083.1 GCA_025057135.1 Bacteroidia bacterium
CCAAAAACCTCAAAAACTCAAGACAAGCCCCAACTTATGTTATTAGGTAATGCGTACCTTCGTATCTCTATGGCTATTCGCATCACCGATGACTGCATAAACTGCGGCGCCTGCGAGCCAGAATGCCCTAATAATGCCATATACGAGGGAGGCGTCCAATGGCGCTACAGAGACGGCACCGCTCTTACGGGGCAGATACAGTTAGACGGCAGCCTCACTCTGGATGCCGATGCACCCCATGCGCCGATCTCTACTGAATACTACTACATTGTCCCCAGCAAATGCACCGAATGCACAGGCTTTCATGAAGAGCCCCAGTGTGCTGCGGTATGTCCAGTAGATTGCTGCTTGCCCGACCCAGATCACGTGGAGACCCCCGAGCAGCTAATGGCTAAAAAAGCCTTTCTTCACGATGGAGCGGCTCCGCCACCAGATGTTCTTCAGATATACTTAGAAGACTTAGAGCGGGCATAACATGTCCGCTGTCATTCAGTTGAGGAACATAAAGAAGTTTTATCCCTTAGGTAAAGAAGGGGTATGGGCTCTGCGTGGCATATCCTTTGAAATAGAGGCAGGAGAACTCGTTGCTATTATCGGTCCTTCTGGCTCCGGCAAGAGTACGCTCATGCACATTTTGGGTTGCTTAGATGCGCCCACAGAAGGCAAATACATTTTGGCGGGAAAAGATACTACTGGATTATCTGACAGAGAGTTAGCCAAACTGCGAAATGCTCAGATAGGCTTCGTATTTCAGAGTTTTCATTTGCTCCCGCGTTACACCGCTCTGGAAAATGTCGCTCTACCCTTAGTGTATGCCGGAGTGTCGAGACGAGAACGGCTCAGGCGGGCAGAAGCCATGTTGGAAGCCGTCGGATTAAGAGATAGGCTAAACCATCGCCCAAATGAGCTTTCAGGAGGACAGCGCCAGAGAGTAGCCATCGCTCGCGCCTTAGTCAACAATCCTGCCCTCCTTTTAGCTGATGAACCGACCGGTAACTTAGACTCTACAACGAGTGAAGAAATCTTGCGTCTTTTTTTAGAGCTAAACAGGCGCGGCCATACCGTGGTAGTGGTCACCCATGAGCCAGACATCGCCGCACGCATGCATAGACAAATAGTACTGCGAGACGGACTAATCGCTGAGGACCGACGCAGCATACCTGTGACCGCTTGATGGAAGCTACCTATCGGCAAATTTGGCGAATAGCCTTACCTATCATGGGCGCCAGTTTAGCCCAAAATGCGGTTTCCCTCATCGATACGGCTTTCTTGGGACTCCTTGGTCAAGCAGAACTCGCAGCCGGAGGACTGGGAGTACTATTTTTCCTAACAATTGGGTTTATTGGCCTGGGCTTAGGGGTAGGCGTTCAGGTGTTGAGCGCCCAGTTCCTTGGAGAAAAACGCCAGGAGCAGTTAGGAGCTCTACTCCGTCAATCTCTATGGCTGGGCACTGTAATAGGGATAGGACTTACCTTCCTCATGGCTTATGGCTCAGAGCCGCTCATAAGGGCTCTGCTATACAACCCCAGCACGGAGAGCACGACTATCTATTTCCTGCGGGGTCGGAGCTTGGAACTTTTTCCATTGATCATTTTCGGGGCTTTGCGCGGATATTACAGCGGCACCGCCCAAACAGGCTATATTTTTAGAGCCAACATACTCTTAGCGATTACTAACCTTCTGCTAAATACCATTTTCGTGCTGGGCTTCGAATGGGGCATGAAAGGAGTAATAGCCGGCTCGGTTCTGTCTCAATATCTCGCCACAGCCTATCTACTTTTAGCCCTAAAAATGCAAAAGTATCCTCTAACCCGCTCAGGAATCAGAGCAAACTGGACGCTTCCCCTTGTACGGTATGCAGGACCGGCAATTCTGCAACATTTTGTCGGTATGGCGGGATGGGTGGTGTTTTTCCTCCTAATAGAGCGTCGGGGGCAGTTTGCCTTAGCCTCAGCAAATATCGTACGCAGTCTGTATAGCTTCGCCATGCTCCCGACCTGGGCTCTTTCTACGGCTGTGGGTACGCTTTCGGGGTACTTTTGGGGAGCCAAAGATAAAGTAGCCCTTGTCAACTCACTTAAGCGGGCCTTTCTACTTTCCCAAGGACTCAATGCGTTGATTGCCTCGGCGCTTTCTGGATTGTCTTCTATCTGGGTGAAACTTTTCAGCCAGGACATCGCTATTCAGCTACAAGCGGCTCGGGACCTTCACCTGATAGCGCTCGCAGTATTGCTCATGCCTGCTTCCGCGATGCTATTATCCGCGGTCGTCGGTGTAGATCGGGTAATACCTGCATTTTTCGTAGAGGTGGGGGTGATACTCTTCTATGTAGGATATGCGACATGGTTAGATCGTCTCGGAGTGGAGCTTACCTTGATGTGGACCACGGAGCTTACTTACTGGATTCCTTCGGCGGTGGTGCTGTACTTTATATGGCGCCAGCAGGTAAAAAGGCTGCCTTCTCTGACACCCGCGCCAGCTATGTGATATGATAGGCATATGGCTGCAGGCTACGCTTATAGGACTGACAGCCAAAGAATCCCGTCTATGGCGCCAATGGGCAGCTGATTCTACTCGCTGGGATAGCGTTCTACGGAGCTGGGGGTACTGGAACGCAGATATACCCTCTGGCTATGCTGGCTTACGCTACACCTTGGGTCAGCTCAGCTGGACAGGCGACACAGCAAGTATTTTTTCGCCAAAAACAGCCAAACGCTGGCGCCATCAGCCTATCACTCCCACCCTACTCAGCACCATACCTCGGTATTTTCAGAGAAAGCTGCAGGAGAAAGGATTTTTATTCAGCGAAGTGGAATGGCACCATATACATTGCGACTCTACGGGAAAGTGCCATGGCGCCCTACGACTTACACCCGGGGCTTTGGTACGATTGGATACGATTATCATACGAGGCAAATGGATCGCACCCCGTAGTGCGTTTTACCAGATTACGCGCCTTCGCCCCAATCAGCCTTTGTGTCTAAATGACTGGGAGGCGCTCCCCAGACGAATTCGCAGTAGCCCATATGCCACGCTGATAGATACACCGCAGCTCTGGCTTTTCCCTGGTTTAGCATGGATAGAAATACAGCTCAAACCCAAATCAGCTAATCGCATAGACGGCGCACTATCCGTGCTTCCTCCTAATCAAGGGAACCGAGTGCAGGCGATAGGTCATCTGGAACTGGCGCTGCTCAGTCCTTTTCGGCTAGGAGAAAAAATAGAAGCCCGTTTCGCACAGCTACCTGGCAGCTCTCAGCGACTGAATCTGCGTTTAGCTTTCCCCTACCTTCTGCGAGGATACATGGAGACGCGCGGAGAATTTGCCCTCTGGAAGCAGGACACGAGTTTCCTCACTCGCGAAGCCTCTGTAGAGCTACGCTATCGGCTCACTTCTACGCTTAGCTTACTCGCAGGGTATCAGGGGATTACTTCCCGACTCATCAATATTTTGCCATACAAAGAGCGAGTATGGCCTCCCCCGCCTATATTGGATTTTCAACGCAGAGGTATTCGTATTGGATGGCAGTATGAACAGATAGATTTTCGTCCTGCACCACGGCGAGGGTGGCAGCTAAGCTTGTTAGGCACACAGGGACGGCGCGGATACATTCGCAACCCCGGTCTCATGCGTTTAGCTTACGAGCGCCTCCCCACAGTTGGAAACTTTCAAGAAATAAATGGCAGTCTGAGACGCTACACGCCCTTCGGAGCCGTGCTTTCCCTGCACACAAGCCTGAGTGGCTACAAGTACTTAGCTAAAATGACCTTTGAAAATGAGCTCCCAAGAGCTGGGGGCAGTCAGAACCTCCGCCCCTTTCCAGAAAATACCTTTCCTACCGCCGGCTATCTACACGGCGCAGGTGAGCTCCGTTTGCATATAGACGAGGAAGGGCTAATAGCAGGATTCTTTGAGGGCACACTGATGGATATCTACGGACAAGGAGAAAAGGTCCTACAAGGACTGGGCTTACTTCTGCAGACTCGTCTGGCTGCAGGTCTCTTACAGGTTACACTCGCGGCAGGGCGTGTAGTTCCGGCGCCGTTGGACTGGCGACGCGCCTTAGTCCGAGTAGAATGGGTGTCAGAGTTTTGAAATTTATATCTACCTTCGGACTATGCTCAACCTCTACAGCATCAAGTTTGCCTATCAGCTCATCAGCCGCATGGAGCCCTCTGAAATGCGGTATTTCAAGCGCTTTTCCGGATTTCATGGCGGGGATAAAATCTACATGGAGCTATTTGACCGCCTGCGAGAGCAGCGACGGAAAAATGTTCCACTCAAAAGAGTACGCAGCTTACTCAGAAAAGAAGAACCCCGCTTAGAAACTCTCGTCAAACACCTCAACGAACGCCTTTTAGAAGCTCTCACCTTCTACTATGAGACCAACTCCTCCGAGCATCGTCTCGCGAAGAGCCTACGCCGATTAGAACTTTTGCTCTATAAGGGGCTTTTCACTAACCTTCCTCGCCTTCTCCTGCGGATTTATAATCAAGCGCTCGTAGAGGAGAGGTTTTCCTACGCTTACCAAGCTTTGGAAATGCTCAAACAGCTCTGGGGCATGAATCTCATTCGCAGTAAATCTGTACGGGCAGAAGACCTCTTTCGCCATACAGAAAAGCTCTTGAACTACATGAACTACGCCCACAAAGCATGGTATGTAGCCGCTCAATATGCCGAAGTCATATTGGAAGAAGGCGAGTCCCATCCTCACGAAAAGCTGATGGTAATAGATCAGTACGTCTCGCGATTGGGTTTAGAGCCACCAGCGCCCTCAGACCCGCTCACCTTGCATTTTCTCTACGATACGGGACAGGCTATTCGGGCACGGCTCTATGGAGACCATGAAAGATACCTTCAGCTTACACGGCTGTTGGTCTATAAGTTTGAACAGAAGCCCAAGAAGCAGCAGTACCTGCAGACTCGCTACCTCCTCGCTCTGAATAACCTCATCGCCGGCCTTACAGAGCAGAGTAAGTTTGATGAAGCTCGGCTCGTTTTAGAGAAGTTTCGCAAAGTCAATCCAGCCAGTCGCTACTTAGCGCTTCAAAAAGAGCGATTGCTTATCTTCAACGAACTCAACCTCGCTTTCGTAGAAGGCAAACATGAAGAAATCGCCAACGCCTATGAAACTTATAAGGCACGGTTAGAACGCACCTACCTGCGCTCTTCGCCCTCTTATAGCCTAAATAGCTATTATCTACTTGCTTTCAACCTGTACGCCAGCGGACTTACTCACGAAACCTTGGAGATTTTAGAGAAAGTGGAGGAAGGAGCCATGGAACTGCGTCGCAAAGATCTCCTCGTAGCTGCCTTGATAGTGCGGATTTTGACTGCTGCCCAGACCCAAGATATTCACCTGATCAGGCGCAGTTTCTGGCACGCTTATCGGAAAATCCGACTCAGCCGAAGTACTACCCCCGTAGAGAAGGTGTTTTTAGAGTACATTCAGCGGACCCTCAAAGGCGAATTTCCGAATCGGGAGGCAGCCTTGGACGCCTTTGCTTCATACATGCAGAAGTTGCGTGAAAGTGGCGAACTCGCCCTAAAGCGATTTTGGGAGGTATTTTTCCCCACAGACTGGATAGATAAAAAGATTAGCCAGTACCGTGAGCATCTCCAATCTGGAGCGGCAGACCGTAATTGATGTAGCAGCAGATGGGTATGGAGTTATCCGTCCAAAGGATTTGCCGGCGGTCCTAATCCCTTTTGCCATAGATAACGAAGTCGTAGACATACACATCACCCACCGCAAGCGACAGGTCTGGTACGGCGAGATTAAGAATCTCCACCTCCCCTCTCCTCACAGAGTGACGCCACAATGCACACACTTTGGGCTCTGCGGTGGATGCCGCTGGCAAATGATGGACTATCAATACCAACTTCACCACAAACGCCGATTTGTAGAGCAGGCTTTGCATCACATAGGCAAGCTGGAGGTGCCAGTGCCACCTGTTATTCCCTCGCCCCAAGTTTGGCGCTACAGGAATAAAGCCGAATATGCCTTCGGATACAACGATGCAAACGAAGTCGTCTTAGGATTTCATCCAAGAGGGGCGTTTGACCAAGTATTAGGGATAGAGCAGTGTTGGCTCATGCCGGCTATTTTTGAGGAGATTCGTCTCACAGTTCTTGAGCAGGTTAAGTTACTCGGCCTGACGCCCTACAATCCTCGCACACACAAAGGATTATTACGTTCCCTACTCATCCGAGGTACCGAAGAGCGGTGCATAGCGCTTTTGAGCATTGCAGAGAACCGCCCGGAGATAGTTGAAACGGTATTCGCCCCACTTCGGCATAAGCTCCAAGGATACGGTTACTTCCACAATCCTAAGCGTAACGACAGCCTTAGCGACCTCACCCCGCATCCTCTGCACGGGGATTTGACTTTGGAGTATCAGGTGAAAGAGCGGTGTTATCGCTTGGGACCAAAGGACTTTTTTCAAGTCAACCTATCTCAGGCTGCTAATCTTGTGGAATGGATTCGCCAGCGAATGGACCAAAAAGTACCCGCTTTGTACGACCTGTACGGAGGTGTCGGACTTTTTGCTGTGGGTTTAGCTGATAAAGCAGACACTGTTTTTCTGGTAGAAAAGCTTCCCGAAGCCGTACAGAATGCACAGAGCAATCTCCAAGCCAATCAGAGCCACTTCCCTCAAACTACATGGAGAGCGGTATCTGGCTCGGTTGAAACTACTTTATCTGAAACTGTACGCATAGCTGAGGGAGCTGTCGCCATAGTAGACCCTCCGAGAGAAGGTCTGCATCCCAAACTGCGTCGCTTTCTGGCCAGAGGAGCTTTTGACAAAATCGTCTACGTGAGTTGTCATCCAGCTACACAAGCGCGAGACATCGCAGAACTACACCAGTTCTACCAAGTCACTGAGGTGCAGCCATTTGATCTTTTCCCTCACACAACGGGGATAGAAAATGTGGTGATCATGAAAAGGCGGTAGCCTTCGGCAAAATTTTTGTAGGTTTGGGAACAATGATACTGAGAGCGGTGGTAGGAATGGCTCTCAGCTGGGCATTCGCACAACTCTCTGGGATAGTCAATCAATATGCGGCTGTCCTTGCGCCATCTGATCCGAGTAATCTCACAGTTGATAATCCTGCGCTCTTCTCGGTGGGAGATCGCATTATGGTTTATCAAGCCAAAGGCGCCACAATCAACACATCTAATAGTAGCAGCTACGGAGACATCACAGCCCTCGGGGGAGCTGGACTATTTGAGTTCAATACCATCGTAGGTATCAGCGGAAATACTCTCACCTTGCAGTGTGGTTTGACCCGCCCATTCAATCTCTCCACACCGAGCACCGCACGGATACAAGTCATCAAAGTATCATATCACCCCGGTGATGTGACGATTACCGGTCTAGTCACAGCCCCGCCATGGGATGGACAGAAAGGTGGCGTCGTAGTTATAGAGACGGAAGGGACTCTGACCTTCGCAGCGAATATAGACGTTTCAGGACGAGGATTTAGGGGAGGGCTCCGATCACTGAATGGCGGTTCTTCATCTGCATGTGACCCTTCAACCTTTCACGGTGATGCCAATGATCAAGCTGGACGCAAAGGCGAAGGTATATCAGAGTGGCTTTCTACCAATCACTATGCTTACAGAGGAAAGATTGCTAATGGAGGCGGCGGCGGAAACAACCACAATACAGGTGGCGGAGGCGGGGCTAACTATGGTACTGGCGGGCAGGGTGGATGGACGACCTGCGGCTCTCGAGGGTTGTGTCCAGGCTGGAATGTCTCAAACTCTGGCACTGGGATAGGAGGCGCCGCCCTTTCAACATATCTCAGTTCTACGAACCTTAGGTTATTCATGGGTGGAGGCGGAGGTGGCGGTCATCACAATAACGAACAAGGAGGAAATGGTGGAAACGGTGGGGGGGTAGTTATCCTGCGAGCAGCGAGTATTAACGGAGCTGGACATCAGATCATCGTCTCCGGAACACAAGGTGTCCAAAATTTAGGAGACGGCTGTAACCAGTGGGGGGTCTCTTTTGCGGGGAATGATGGTGCTGGTGGCGGTGGAGCCGGGGGCAGCGTAGCTATTTTCTGCAGCGCCTTTTCTGGAAATCTCACCATAGACGCCCGTGGAGCCGATGGACAAAACTGCAGTTCTCACTTATGTGCATGTTTCCCAGATCATGGTCCCGGCGGGGGAGGCGGAGGGGGCTACGCCGCCTTTTCACAGGCGAACCTTCCTCCAGGTATCTCTTTACTCTTGTCCGGCGGACAAAATGGCATAGAACTCACCCCTCTAAATGAAAATCAGTACGGATGCACCAACACAGGAAATTGTATCAGTGATGTTCCATCTCGTTATCATAGAGGCGCCTCCTCAGGAGGAGCGGGTGGGGTCATCTACAGCGCTTCTTTCACTCCCTACAACTCCTGCCCTCTGAGTAATACCATTCTCCGACGATGGGAAGTAACTTCTCTGCCCACCGGTGAACTGAGACATACCTGGGAAATAAAATCCCAAGAACCTATACGCTCGCTCTCCCTACGACTCAGAGATAGGCAGACTAATGCCCAGTACGCTTATACCCTGCCTGCGGATTACGAAGGTTCTTATGGACACTCCCTTCCGCCTGGCCTATATGAAGGACTTCTAACCGCGCAGACAGCTTCTGGCAATGCTATAAATCTCGGTACCAAGCTTATACCACATGACCTACCCTTCATTTGGAAAGCAGACCAGCTCTATTTGACAAGCAGACAAGGGGAAAACTTCTTTCTGTATGATGTGAGCGGTCGCCTGCTTGTAGCAGGAGTGACACCACAGGTGGTCTCTTTCACAGGGTTAGCCCCAGGAATGTACATGTTGCAGATTGGCACTCAGATGCACCGCCTGTATTACTGGCGATAGGGCGAAGGTATTATGTTACCTTCGTAAAGATGAATAGCGCACCCGAATGGGTAGCGGCATTAGAAGCTGCTGAACGCATTTTCTGCCTGAGCCACCCCAAGCCAGATGGAGATGCTGTGGGGTCTCTTCTTGGGTTATATCATGCCTTCACCGCCCGTGGTAAAGCCGTAACGCTTGTTCTACCCGACCCTGTGCCTGGATATCTGCGATTTCTCCCAGGTTGGGAGAAAATTCTTGTCTGGGGAGAGTCGCCTGAGGTCATTCCAACCCAAGCAGCGCAGGCAGACCTCTTTTTTTGTGTGGATTTCGGGCGGTGGGACAGAATACCCCCTGCGCTAAAAGAGCTGATCGACTCTCAGCGACTTATATGGGTAGATCATCATGCGGACAGTGAAAAACTCAGTGCCTCATGGAACTTTTGGAAAGTTGAAGCTGCGGCGACGGCAGAGCTGCTTTATACAGAGGTTTTGAAACCTTGGTATGGCTCACGCCTGCCCCTTCCTGCTCGGGTCGCTCTGTACACAGGCATGGTTACTGATACTGGCGGCTTTCGGTTCAGAAGCGTAACGCCTCATACCCTTCGCACTGCAGCCGAGCTGATAGAGCCACCTTTTCCACTGGAAGCGATACACTACTACATCTTCCAGCGCAAAAAGCTCTCTACCCTACGCCTTCACAGCCATCTTATACAGAATCATCTGCGGCGGATAGAAGGATTGCCTGTTTCTATTTTACCCATTCCAGCAGAGGTTCTTGAGGAGTTTGGAGCCACTTGGGAGGATATAGAAACAATCGCCAATCAGATTTTAGCGCTGGAAGATACGCTACTCAGTGTCGTTCTCAAGGAATATCCAGAGGCGACACGCCTTAGCCTACGCAGTGTAGGGGACTTTCCATGTCATGAACTGGCTCAACGATTTGATGTAGGAGGAGGGCATAAAAACGCTGCTGGAGCCACTTTGTACAAATCTCTGGAAGATGCCGTAACTTTCACCGAAAACTTGCTGCGATATGAATATGCGGATAGCTTACTTAGCCACTATCGGACTTTTATGGCTAACTTGGAGCTGCAAGAACTCGCCCAGTAAAGCAGAAAGCCTCCGAACTGTGGAGCCTGCTCAACTCCCCTCCCTTGCCTTTAAGCCGTACCCAATTGACAGCGCGAAAATTGACTCTTTACCCTCCGGACTGAAAATATATATCCACCAGAAAGGCACAGGCAACCTTCCCAAAGCTGGACAGCGAGTAGTCGTGCATTATCATGGACAGCTCATGAATGGACAGAAGTTTGACAGCTCGTACGATAGAGGGCAACCTTTTGACTTCGTATTAGGTCAGGGGCAAGTCATCAAAGGCTGGGATGAAGGCATAGCCCAGCTCCCCGTAGGCTCGCAAGCCATACTGATTGTGCCGCCTCATTTAGGATATGGAGACAGAGACATGGGCACCATCCCCCCCAACTCCACGCTGATTTTCTATGTGGAGGTGCTGGCTGCTATGTAGCATCCTATGGGCTCAAGGACTTTTAGTTGAACCGCTACCACATGGCTTATCGGTAGCCCCCCTCCTGCATTCCTACGGCTGGGGGCTGAGTGTTTACGTACCGAAGTGGAAAAGCTCATACTCTGGCACCTTCTGGATAGGAGATTTGACTTCATACAGGTCTAAGTATGAAGGGCGCACCCGTTCCGCCTACAAGGACCAGGGAGGAAAAGACTATGTTTTCGGGAAGCTATATTATGCCTACCTTTTTCAGCTGATTTGGGGCTATCAGTATATCGTCGCTCCACGCACTATTATGAGTCCCCTGCAGGTAAGCCTCCAAGCCGGCATAGGTCCTTCGTTTGCCCTGCTCAAGCCTTATTACCTGGAAATAGCCGTACCCATCTCCTCTACACAGGCAATCATCCAGGTAGATACATACGACCCTTTACGCCATACCTATAATGACATCGTGGGGGAAGCCGACTTTTATTTAGGCTTTGACAAACTGCGCATAACGCCTGGGCTCGTCGGACAGCTCGGCAGTATGATAGATGTTGGCAAAGAGGCTGGTCTCATACGCAGCTTCGCCATAGGTGTCCGAGCACAAGCATTCACCCTACCTGTAAAAACAATGCACCAATACCCCAGCCGTTCTATGTGGGTGTCAGGTTACTTAGCCTTCTACATCGGTAACGCATGGAAGTAGTAGTCGCAGCTATAATCGGCTATGCTTTGGGGTCACTCGTCCCGGGACTTTGGATAGCCCGAGCTAAGGGGATTGACATTCGCCGAGTAGGCAGTGGTAATATCGGCAGTACGAATGCTTACCGAGCTATGGGATTTTGGGGGGGATTAGCCGTTCAGATTATAGATATTGGAAAAGCTGTAATGGCGGTATTTATAGCCAGAAAGTTCGGCGTTCCAGCATGGGGAGAATACATAGTCGTGACAGCGGCTGTGCTGGGACACATTTATCCTATCTGGGCTAAGTTTCAAGGAGGCAAAGGCATCAATACCCTTCTTGGGGGCATGCTTATGGTAGAGCCGCTCAGTAGCATGGCGGCATTGGGCACATTTTTGGTGGGGCTGGGTTTATCACAGATAGTTTCGGTCAGCTCTCTCATAGCAGTGGGCAGCTTTATAGGATGGCATGGGATAGTAGGAGAAAAAACGATGATAGGCTACCTCATGGGGGCTTTCTGGTGGGGGCTCGTTATTTTCACCCATCGTAGTAATATCTACCGACTCTGGCAGGGCACAGAACCAAAAGTTGGTCAGAGAAAACGCTAACTTTGAGGCATGCGCCTGATCATTCCAATGGCGGGGGAAGGCAAGCGGCTCCGCCCCCATACATTCACTCTACCCAAACCGCTTTTTCCCCTCTTAGGTAAGCCTGTCTTGCAGTGGCTCATAGAAGAGGTACAGCGTGCATTGCCAGGAGCCGTAGAACGAATGGCTTTCATCGTGCGAGACTTGAAGGCAGAGCATCGCCACTTTTTAGAGGATTTAGCTGAAAACTTCGGGGCGGCAGCCCACTTCTGCGAACAGGTAGAACCTCTCGGTACAGCCCACGCCATCTATCAGGCACGCGAGCATTTGGCCGGACCATGTGTAATACTTTTCGCAGACACGATTTTCAGAGCTTCTATACACGTTCCAGCTGATGCGGACGGGGCCTTGTGGGTCAAGCGGGTAGAAGACCCTCGCAGTTATGGGGTTGTAGAGCTTTCTTCCGAAGGCTTCATACAGCGGCTTATAGAAAAGCCCGAGATGCCGCCCTCGGATTTGGCTATTATCGGGATATACTATCTACGAGAAGCCGAGCGTCTCCTTCCAGCCATAGAGTATCTTTTTCATCATGGTATACAATCCAAAGGGGAATATCAGCTCACTGATGCCCTTCAGTGGCTGTGTTCTCAAGGGGTAAAGCTACGGGCACTCCCCGTGGAGGAGTGGTTAGATTGTGGAAGTAAAAGCCTCATCCTGCAAGCACAAGCTCGTCTATTAGACCTGAGGGACGGAGCGCTCCCCCCTACCCCCCCCTTCAAGAACGTACATATCATCCCGCCCTGTCATATTGACGAAGAGGCAGAAATCTCGGATGCTATACTCGGTCCATATGTCGTAGTGGAGAGAAGAGCTAAAATCCACCGAAGTATAATCAGCCGCAGCCTATGTCGCGCTGATTCCCACATAGAGGAGTCCATTTTGCATGATGCTATGATTGGCGTTCATGCTTATTGCAAAAGGGGCGTGGGGTCAATAGATTTAGGCGATTATAGTCGTTACGGATGAGATATATCTTTCAGGGGCTCTCCATCAGATTTATTCTAAGTTTAGCTTTCATAGCCCACCATATAGCATATGCTCAAAAAAAGCGTCGTCGCGCTCCAGAAACTCCCCCCCCACAGAACGCTTTAGCGTGGCAGAAGGCGATAAGTTCATTTACTCGGGGTGTAGTGCTATTTTCTCAGGGGCTCACGGAGGAGGCCGCAGAGCATCTCGAAAAAGCAGCCGAAGCAGCCCCTAATAGTGCAGGCATACATTACTACCTGTCCCGAATAGCTTACCTCCAAGACGATCCTATTCGGATGCTCATTCATGCTGAAAAAGCCTACAAGGAGTCCCCCCGAGAGCTCTGGCTCGCCCTAGGATACGCCGCTGCCCTCCAGCTGAATAACCAGCATAAAGAGGCTTGTGCCCTCTTGGAAAAACTCGCAAAAGCTCATCCTGACCAGCCAGAAATCATCCTACGATTAGCCCAGGCCTACCATGCAGCCGGTGATGTAGATAAGGCAGATGCCTATTATGCGCAGTTACAGCATATGACAGGAAGTTATGAAGAGATTTTTCAGACACGATTGCAGCTACTGATAGAGAAAGGGCGCATACAACAGGCGATATCTATCGCAGAGAGCTTAGCCACGCTTTTCCCTCGGCATGAATTGTACTTAGAGTCTGCAGCGAGGCTATATGAGCTCTCTCGAGATATGCGCGGCATGGCATCGGCGACGAGTCGTCTATTAGATATAGACCCTGCGAATCAAGTTGCGTGGGATTTGGTACTCAGCTACTACGAACTATTTGAGGATATTTGGGGTACAGAGAGTTGGGAGCGATTATTAGACTCGTCAGGCGTCCCCGCAGAGATTAAGTATATGATCCTCCGGCGCGTAGATTTTTTAGAAGAAGACGATTTTATAAGCATCTTGCGCAAGCTATTATCTGAGTCGCCCGCTCCAAGCGGATGGGACCTGTACGCCAGATACTGGGCATATCATGAAAAATGGGATAGTGCCGCCCAGGCATGGAAGAGAGCCATTCGCATGGACTCCACGCAGATAGGGCTTTATTCGGATTACTTTTATGCCCTTTACAAACTCGGAGGTGGAGACTCCCTCCTGCAAGAAGTAGAACAAGTATTAGAACTTCTGCCCGGACAGGGACGCCTTTATTTATGGGAAGGCATAGCCCGCATGCTGACACGCTCGCCCAAGGAAGCCATAATGGCATTTCAGAAGGGTTGGCGCTTACATCAATCCGTAGATACCCCCCTTACGCAAATAGCCGCATATTACCACGCCATGGCAGAGAGTGTCAGTGGGAATGCCTCTCCGGACACGCGTCGTCGGCTGCAGCAGTATTATCCTACCTCCATAGGAGAAGCTTTATGGCATATTTTCCTTTTGCGACAAAAAAATACACCTCCCACTACCCTCCCCAAAGACCTTTCTCCCCCCTCTCCCTATAACTATTGGATAAAGCTCCTACAAGCCTTACGAGAAGGGAAAGTTAGCGAGTCTTACACTTATGCCTCCATCGTTGTGAATAGCGACTTCTCTTTACCATTAGAGATGTGGGAGGATATACTGATTGGTATAGGACAGAGGGGCATTGGAGCTGATTACGCGCGATGGAAACAAAAGGCTCAAAGAACCTATCCTTTGGCAGCTTTATGGAAAGAGCTACCTTGATATTTAGCGTTCTTTGGCTTCTGATAGGATGCCCGCGAGCGGCTAAGGAAGCCTCCAAACCCAAACTTACCCCATCAGTCAGGTCAGATGCTGATGCCATAGTCGCCGAACTTCGCAAGCGATATGCGCTCCCCCAAGGTGTAACATTCCGCCTCAAATACCAGGCTCTTTATGAAGGCGAGCGTAGGCAGCCTTTCCAACTGCGCCTTATAGGTAGAGACTCTATGCTATGGCTATCCGCAGGGCTGATGGGATTTGAAGGGATACGAGCTTGGTGGCAGTCAGATAGTCTGGTTATTCTCAATCGCTTATCCAGAGAAGCGTATGTCGGACGCGTAGATAGTTTGCGGAGTTTATTTCCTCCCCTGAGGGCAGCTGATCTTTTAGCCCTTCTGATAGGACGCTGGGGCCCTTGTCTGGACAGTGTATCTTGGAGATGGTTTCCTGAAGAAAGTACATTGCGGGGCCAATTCAGCTCTTACCATTTAGAAGCACATTTAGCGGACAATCAAACGCTCACCCAGTGGCGCTTGACGACTATGACGGATACTTTCTTACTGAAATATGATTACACGGGCACAGCCTCCTCCGTATTCCCTGTCAAAGTGACGCTTACCTTATCCGACGAAAGTCGCCTCCTCCTTACTCTAAAAGAGGTAGAACAAGGAAAAGACACTCCGGAGGCTTCCATTTCTATACCGGATGGGTATATCGCCAAACCTTTGTCTGAATTCAGGCCATAGAGTTTTTAGGAGACCTTCTAAGGGATAATAGGTGTCAGTGTGCTCTAAAATCCAACGCACACGCTACACACGCCAGGGCCGTCCAGACTCATATATATATCGCGGGCATCCCAGCGGAGTCCTTACTCACTCTTCATGAAACTCTACAAGAATAACACTGATATTATCATGCCCACCTGCTTCGTTTGCAGCATAGATCAGCTCCCTTGCCCGTTCCAATAAAGATACCCGACGCAGACGAAGGATTTTGACGATATCTTTTTCTGAAAGCATGCCAGAGAGTCCATCACTGCAAAGAAGAATAATATCCCCTGCCTCCACTGCGATAGCTTCTGATGCGACTTCGGGTTCGGCTCTTGGGGAGAGACCGAGCGCTCTTAGGATGATATTTCGTCGTGGATGAAACTCGGCCTCTTCTGGGGTAATAAGCCCCTGCTGAACCAGAAACTGGACATATGAGTGGTCCTGCGTTTTTTGGATGAGCGTTTCATCACGGTAGTGATACAGCCGACTGTCTCCTACATGGGCATAGTACACTTTACCTTCACTGTAAAGAGCTATTACGCAGGTGGTGCCCATTTTTCTATATTGTGGCTGAGCTTGGGCCACCATATAGATAGCGTTATTCGCCTCATGGAGTGCAGCCTCTAACAAAACTTGGGGGGCATCCTTAGAGCTCCGCTCGAAAAAGTCAATAGTAGCATGAACGGCTAACTCTGCGGCTTTCTCACCAGCTGCGTGACCTCCCATGCCATCACATACCATCCACACAGCCCCATGCCTACAGTGGAAACTTGCGACCCTATCCTCGTTATTCGGACGAACTCGCCCTTTATCAGATAAAGCTACGGATTTATAGCCTATAGGCATTACCGTAGCGCTTGAGGAGAGCTTTAACCTTGTGCCGCTCTATACGAACTTTCATGGGTATATTCTGAAGAGGACGATCGCGCCCATCCCGTTCCACGGCGACTATTTTATCTGCCACCTCCATGCCTTCTAAGACTTGCCCGAAAACTGTATATGCTCCATCTAAAAAAGACGTCCCTTTCTCAGCGACAACGATATAAAACTGACTCCCATTGGATGCCCGGGATGGATTCACAGCGTCTCCCATGCGCGCTGCTCCTACGGCTCCTCGGGTGTGCTTAAGAGCCGAGTTAAACTCTGCTGGTATAGTATAGCCAGGCCCCCCCATACCGTCGTTGTTGGGGTCTGCATCCTTGGAGTTAGGGTCTCCTCCCTGTATGACGAAGCCGGGAACCACCCGATGAAATGTCGTTCCATCAAAAAATCCTTCGCGAGCAAGTTTTAGAAAGTTGGTGCGATGTTGAGGGGTTTGACGGTAGAGCTGGAGGCGCATAGTACCATAGCTGGTTTCTATCGCCACCAGTGTGTCCCATTTTTGAGCCATTACCAAACCCCAACTAAGGACGCTCCATTTCCACATACGCATATGCACTTTCTGCTAAGATACCCACAGGCGGATGAACTTTATGTACAGCTATACGCACTTTTTCCACAGTATTCCATCGGTTGAAAATAGCCACAGCTATTTCCTCTGCGAGGTGTTCTATAAGGACGCCTTCGCTGACGAAGCGCTCCTTAATCATGTGAGCGATTTCTCGGTAGTCTATGGGAGGCGTCGCTCCCACTTCGGGCGCGACATATTCCGCGTCAATATCCAAGCGGAAGAGGCGACCCATTTTTCGCTCCTCAGGAAAATAGCCGATATGCCCATATACTTCTATGCCTTTCAATCCGACGACACGCCGAATGATAGAGTATTGCTTTGTGGATTCCATATAATCTCCAGCGGTTCTGCAAAAGTATCTTCTCTGGCAGGAATAGCCAAGAGCCTATTTTCGCCCCTATCAAGAAGCCATGAGTACCCATGACTTGGGATAAGACTTTCACCGACTTTGAAGCCCTCTTTGGAATGCCAAAGTAAAACATGAACCTTCTTCTTGTGAATTTCCATCCAAATAAACTGCTCGTGTGCTGACGATAAAGCTGAGTCGCAGGAGAAAAGATATTCTTTCACGCCATTCTTATTTTCATCTAATGTCATGCCTCGACTTATGAGATAAGGCCTGCAACCTAAAAGTTTAGAGGCCTCCGCATATAAGTAGGTTTCCTGTGAAGGTTCTTTTACAGATTCGCCCTTCATCCATAAGTAAATGGTCAAAGCTGCCAAAGCAGTAAATAATCCTATCAGCCAGATGCGCCCAAGCTTATCTGTCATAGTAAAGTAGGATTGAGTAAATCTGTGAAACGACGACGGACCAGTTTTTCTGATAAAGCTTCTCTTACAGCGCCAATCTGTTTAGGAGAGTGCATATCACTTCCCAAAAAATGTACCCACCCTTTCTCTAAAAGGTATGTAGCCTTCTCTTGCGCAAGCCTACCATAAGCTCTGGATATAGAGAGGAGATTCACCTGCATTAGGTAGCCTTTTTCATACCACGCTTTGAGCACTTGACGATCAGCAAATTCGTATCTCTCCGGATGTGCGATGACCGGAGTATATCCCTGCTGATAAAGTTCAAATATAACGCTTTCCCAGCCCAATGGCGGCAGCCAAAAGCCCAGTTCTACAAGAACATATCGCTTCGGTCCGAAGGTGCGTAGGTAAGGAATGCGTTCCCGAAACTCAGGTTCTACGAGATATTCAGCCGCTGTCGTGAGAAATATAGGCAATTCTTGTTCTTGAAGCTGGGCTCTTAGTCGGGATTCGGCGTTGTCTATCTGATCCGCAGTTGGATTCATGCTGGTATTCTGGTGAGGCGTAGCAATAACTTTTTGATAACCCATTTCTGCCCAGAAAAACATCATCTGCAATGCCTCCTGCATAGTATGCGCTCCATCATCCACCCCAGGAAGCACATGATTATGTAGCTCAACTAAGAGCTCTGCGCCAAGATTGATTGGAGCCGTTTTTTTAGAGAAAAACCACATATCGTTATACAGGTAAAAGCTCCCTTATGCGTCTCCACACGGAAGGAGAGCCTGTGGAAGTGCCATAGTACCTGCGAGAATAGCCGTTTCCATAGTACCCATATCCATAGCCATATCCATAACGAGGCCTTGATAGGCGAGTCCCATTGAAGAGAAGATAAACTTTTTGCAGGCGATGAATTTTAATCATCTCTTCTAAGTGCTTGAGAAATGGAATCCGTGAGTACTCCGCTCTAAATACATACAAAGTGACCGAAGAGGGCAAGTTGCGCATCACACTCAGCGTGTCAGGAACAAGACCGATAGGCGAAGTATCCAGTACGAAGTAATCAAACCTGTCAGATAAGCTCTGAATGAGCCGAGACAAAAACGGAGAATCTAAGAGTTCGGTGGGATTTGGAGGTATAGGCCCCGAGGATAAAAAATAGAGTCCCTCCCGCCCCATCGGAACTATATATTCCTCAGGATGGCTCACCTGGGAAGGTGCGGCGAGAAGAAGGCTGAGTCCTTTATCAAGCACGCCTACTTCATGTGAAATCGTCGCCCTGCGCAAATCAGTATCAATCAGCAAAACACGATACCCAGACAAAGCATAGGCATAAGCCATCCCTCGGGCAACAAAAGATTTCCCCTCCCCACTGACTGTGGAGGTCACTATCAGGACTCTCGGAGAATTTTCCTCCCACAAAAAGCCCAAAGCACTTCTTAGACTCCTGAGAACCTCAATCTGAAGCCTTGAAAAAGGAAAGACGCCTTTTTGTCCTTTAGCATACGGCAGCTCTCCTATCACAGGAATAGGTGAGAGTCCTTCAATATCACTTCGATACGAGACTTTTTGATTGATAAGATGCCATAGTAGTACTCCCCCTACGCCTATCACTATGCCTAAAAAAATCCCTATGACATATACTTGTATCGGATTAGGAGAAATCGGAGCCGCTATAAATGTCGGAGGCTGTGTAATCCGAATCGCAGAGGATATAGCCTCCTTTTCTATGGAGTATTCTATTTTCTTCTCCAAGAGTGACTTGTAAATACTTTGCCGCAGAATAACATCCTCTTCTTGTAGTGAAAACTGGCGTTTAGAAAAGATATCTTCATAAATCTGCTTACGCTTTTGAATCCACTCCTGTCGCTGCTTCCTAAGCTGCTCAGCATTCAACCTACGCAGCTCAGAGATAAGATATTCCAAATGCTGGAGATTCTTAAGGAGAGTCTGTCGCAGGCTAAGAAGAGGAGGAGAAGTAGGAGTATATCGCTGCATCAGAAGCTCCCGACGCTCTATGAGCTGATTTATAGACTCAATCACGGGACGAAGCTCTGTCGGTGTAGAAGGGAGCACGGATATGGGATAAAGCACAGCTTCTGGAGAGCCTTGAAGCTCTTTCAGAAGTCGGCTCAGCTGGGCCTCAAGAGCTTGAAGAGCTTCCTCTTCGGGCTTCCCCAGTTTCTGCGCATCTATTTGTGAAAAAAGTTCTATTGCTCGTTCTCTTCGGGTCTCTACGAAAGGCATGTCTGTTTTTTGCTCCTTCCGAAAGAGAGAATCGTGTGCTTTGTCCAAGTCTTCTTTGACGACGAGGAGTAAAGTATCTATGTATTGGATAGCTTTTTGATAATATACCTGTCTCAGTCCGCGCTCATATTCTCGGGCATGCTCTAAGAGTTTTTGCAAAAAGCTTTGAGCTCGGGATGGAGAGATATCAGTCACACTTATGAGCCATGCGGTGAGACCGCGTTTAGGTGTTACACTTACCTTGCGCTGCCAGCTAGAAATAGCTATCCGCTCAGGCTGCCTCTCAATCAAAAAATCTCCGAAAGGAAAACTTCCATCCTCCCGAGCGGAAGTTATACGCAGCTTCCCATTTCCACATTGTACCCATTCCCCTACTTTTCCCTTACAGAAGACCGAGTCATTTTTTCTTATGATAAAATCTCGCTGTCCTTCATAGATTTCTACCTCTATTGGAAATAATCCCCAAAAATTCTGCCCATTTATAAGAAGTGTATCAGCAGCTTCTATCCAGAAAGGCGTAGGAAAAATCAGACTACGACCAACTTTACCCAAAGAATACACCTCCCAATCCAGCTTGAGCTCACGGACAGCTTGTTGAACGAGATCATACGTCATGAAGAGCTCAACATACGAGTCTGCGATATTTTCCATTGAGATAAAGCCCCCCATGCTACCCTGATTAGACTTGACCAAAGAGCTCCTCTCAAGCTCTATCTGAATGGTAGCATCACTTTTGTAGATGGAAGTAGTATATCGTAAATACAGTTTGGCTGCCATCACACTTGCAAGCCCTATTCCTACCGGCCACCACCAGCTCCGGGTGAGAAGGATAAGCACGCGGCGGATATCCCACTGATTAGGCATACGGCTCAAGGGAAAAAGTTGATTATCAGAAGAACTAAATTAAGCAGTTGTAGCGCCGCAGTAAGTACGAAAAGATTTTGGAGCTCTATGCGGCCACGAACAATATCACGCTGCTCTAAAACAACTATGTCTTCAGCTTGCAGCAAGAACCTACTGGTTAGCACAGCCGCATCCCTTGCATCTACTAAGAATACCTGAGCATATTTAGGTGGGCCGCGAAAAACCTTTACCCGACTAATGTCGGCCTCCCGAGCTTGCACGTTCAGTAGATGAAAGAACTCCAAAAGAGGCATCTGAGATTTGTCGGAGAGTATCCTGCCTTGCTGAGAAACCTGACCGAAGAAGTAATAAGCATACATGGGATATAGCCGCAGCTTCGCCCCGATAAAAATACGAGAGGCGGCATCTTGAAGTACTGCGCGTGCAGAGTCTATGGACAATCCACCAAGACGCACCGCCCCCGCCCAAGGAAGGTATGTAAGACTATCCTCAAACACCCTGAGAGTATCCATACGGACGGTCTGCCAGGTCATAGGGTCATCGGTAGTAATATGTGAATGCGGCAGCTCTATCACTACCCGAATGAACTGTCCTGGCAGTAGGTATCCTCGTGGTTTTTGAGCAGAGAGCGTGTCCATCGGCTGACCTGCTGAGACCCATCCTCCTTTTTGCTGATTGAGCGCACGACGAAGCTCTCTATCATAGGGTGTGGTAAAAAAAGCTGCGCGCTTTCCGCACGCCGACAGATAGACAACTGAAAAAATTACACCTAACCACGTCGCTACCCTCCCTGTCACTTCTGCAACATTATGAAAAAAGGCGCAGAGAGAAAGACTCTCCCTGCGCCTCTTTTGGGTGAAGAGAGGACTAGCTTTATTTTTTGTACTTCTTCTTGATTTCCTCACTCACGGCATTCGCCCCATCCAAAATGGAAGAGACTCCACCCGTAGCAGCATCTATAGCCCCTTGTTTTTCCGTTATCTTGGTTTTCAGGTTTTCCCATTCAGTTTTCAGTTCTTCATCTTTCTTTTGCTGAGTGGCAAGTCCATCTACGAAAGCCTTAGCCTCATTTAGCGCACTGCTTGCATCGTTTTTAGCCGTATTGATAGAATTTACAGCTTCCTGGGCTTTTTGAGAAATACTATCTACCTTTGCCTTGATAGCTTTGTCTTTTTCAACCTTTTCGGTCCATGCTTTGCCTAACTCAGCTTTTACAGCAGAGAAGGGGTCCTGAAGCTTTGTTGCTTGGTCTTCAGCTTGCTTGATTTTTTCATTCAGCGCCTGCTCAGCCGCTTTGTATTCATCTTGAACGGACTTTATGAAACCTTCGCTCGGCTTAGGCGCACATGCTGATACAGCCCATATGAGGGCTCCGGATAATACGTACTGAATGTACCGCATAGGCGTGTGATTTTTCGCCCACAAAGGTACAATAGATGACGCACATATTTGCAAATATGTTCCATGCCTTACGCGGGCGTCTTGTACGGGTGACTCCTCATCAAGCTTATATAGATGTAGGGGGTATTATCTTTAGCTTACGAGTCCCCCTTTCTACCACCCAGAAGCTTACGGAACAGTCCGAAGCCATCTTGTACACTGTCCTGCATTTACCTCGCGAGGAGGGAGAGCCCATCTTATACGGTTTCACAGATGAAAGTGAGCGAAAGCTATTCCTCCACCTTCTCAAGGTCCGAAGTTTAGGCCCTCAGAAAGCTCTGACGCTCCTCTCTCATTTCGCTCCAGAGGTACTTCTCCAGCTCATACACAGCGGAAATGTAGAAGCCCTCACCCAGGTCAAAGGAATTGGGAAAAAGCTCGCTCAGCAGATTGTTTTGGATATGCAATCAGCCCTAAAGGATTTTTCTCTACCAACCACATCCCCTGTGCATGAAGAAGCATATGAGGCATTAATCGCCTTGGGATTTACACCCCAAGAGGCCCACACTCGCCTGAGCAAAGCCATCAGTACGCTATCAAAAGAAGCCTCAGCCGAGGATATCGTGCAGTTTGCCCTCAAACATTCGTAGATTTGCACCATATGTCTAAAGTACCCATAGCAGTCGCTTACGGAGATGGTATCGGACCTGAGATAATGTCCGCCTGCCTACATATTCTCCAAGAAGGTGGTGCCCAAATAGACATTCACACCATAGAAATCGGAGAGAAAATCTATTTACAAGGTTATACTGCTGGCATCAAACCAGAAGCTATCCAGACCATCAGAGACTGTAAGGTTTTTTACAAAGCTCCGATAACCACCCCCCAGGGAGGCGGGTTCAAAAGCCTGAATGTCACTACACGAAAGCTTTTCAATCTCTTCGCTAATGTTCGTCCTTGTGTATCCTACCATCCGTTTATAGATACCAAGTTCCCCAAGCTGGATGTAGTAATAGTCCGAGAAAACGAAGAGGACCTGTACGCTGGCATAGAACATCAACAAACGCCCGAGGTCTATCAGGTATTGAAACTTATCACTCGCCCAGGAACGGAGCGGATTATTCGCTACGCCTTTGAGTATGCTCGCGCGTATGGGCGAAAAAAGGTCACTTGTATGACCAAGGACAATATCATGAAGCTCACGGATGGATTGTTTCACAAAGTGTTTGACGAGATTGGCGCAGAATACCCCGAAATAGAAAAGGAACACTGGATTATAGACATCGGTACGGCGAAGCTGGCAGATACGCCGGAGATGTTTGATGTGGTAGTAACGCTCAATCTATATGGAGATATCCTTTCTGACATGGTAGCGCAAATTGCCGGTTCTGTCGGACTGGCAGGGTCTGCTAATATCGGTCCGAATGTGGCGATGTTTGAAGCAATACACGGTTCTGCTCCCCGTCGCGCAGGTCAGAATCTCGCCAATCCCTCTGGTCTCCTCCATGCAGGTATAATGATGATGGTACATATCGGACAGCCAGAGGTCGCCGAACGCGTCCATAATGCCTGGCTGCGTACCATAGAGGAAGGATATCACACCTATGATATTTACAGAGAAGGCGTCTCCCGAGAAAAAGTCGGCACAAAAGAATTTGCTCAGGCAGTGGTGAGAAATCTTGGCAAACAGCCTGAACATTTCAAGCCTGTACGCTATACTCAAGAAGGCGGCCCAGCCAAGGTTCTCGCCATACCACCCTATCAACGCCCAACCCCTCCGAAAAAAGACCTTATCGGCATAGACATTTTTGTAAACTGGACGCCTGGGCGTCCCGAGGAGCTCGCTGAAAAGATTCAAGCCGTACTCCCATCGCAGCTCAAACTCACTATGATTTCCAACCGAGGAACTGCCGTATGGCCTCAAACACTGGAAGAAACCTTCCTCGTTGATCACTGGCGCACTCGCCTTCTCTCCGCAGACGGAAAGCCGATATCTCATGAAGTTGTGATAGAGGCTCTAAAACGCTACCACGAAGCAGGATTAGATTTCATCAAGACCGAACACCTATACCTCTTTGATGGCGTAGAAGGCTACTCCAAAGGTCAGGGCGAATAAGCCCTTGCTTTTCCTAAATACGCAAGCCAAAGGCGAGACTGACAGTCTCGCCTTTATTTTTGTCAGCAACTTCTGCCTATATGACAAAAAAAGCATTTGGCATGCCACTTGCCAATATAAGTCCCGAAACCCAATCAAAGTAAGACTATGTCAGTGAACATCAAGCCATTAGCCGACCGTGTAATCGTAGAACCCGCTCCCGCAGAAGAAAAAACCGCTGCGGGCATTATCATTCCAGACACAGCGAAGGAAAAGCCCCAGAAAGGTACTGTCGTTGCAGTGGGGCCTGGTAAAAAAGATGAGCCAATGGCCGTCAAGGTGGGAGATAAAGTCCTATACGGCAAATATGCCGGAACTGAAATCACTATTGACGGCAAGGAGTACTTAATCATGCGAGAGTCTGACATTTACGCAATCATCAACTAAACCCAAACAAGAAGTCGTATGGCTACAGGTAAAATCATCCGTTATAACGCTGATGCCCGAGCAAAGCTGCTCGCAGGAGTAGATGCATTAGCCAATGCAGTTAAAGTAACCCTCGGTCCTCGCGGACGAAACGTAGCGATAGAGCGAAAGTTTGGTGCCCCTCTCGTTACCAAGGATGGGGTAACCGTCGCCAAAGAAATCACCCTTAAAGACCCTCTGGAAAATCTCGGCGCCCAAATGGTCAAGGAGGTGGCATCCAAGACCGCTGATGTAGCAGGCGACGGGACTACCACAGCCACCCTTCTGGCTCAAGCTATTTTCCGTGAAGGACTGAAAAGCGTGACTGCTGGCGCCAACCCCATGGAAATCAAACGGGGAATTGACGAGGCTGTAAAAGTCGTCATAGAAGAATTGAAAAAAATCAGTCGCCCTATCACTTCTAATAAAGAAATCGCTCAAGTCGCTACGCTCTCCGCTAATGGGGATGAAGAAATCGGCAAACTCATCGCCGATGCCATGGAGAAGGTCGGCAAAGATGGGGTAATCACCGTTGAAGAGTCCCGCAATATTGAAACTTATCTGGATGTGGTGGAGGGCATGCAATTTGACCGAGGCTACATCTCCCCGTACTTCGTAACGAATGCGGACAAAATGGTCGCTGAATTGGAAGACGCCCTCATTCTCATCCATGATAAGAAGATTTCTTCCATGAAAGACCTTCTCCCCATCCTCGAGCAAGCCGTCCGCATCAATAAACCCCTGCTCATCATCGCTGAGGATGTAGAAGGTGAAGCCCTGGCTACGCTGGTCGTGAATAAACTGCGTGGAACCCTCCGAGTCGCAGCTGTGAAAGCCCCCGGCTTTGGAGATCGCCGCAAAGCGATGCTGGAAGACATAGCTATCTTGACAGGTGGTACGGTCATCTCCGAAGAGCAAGGCTATAAGCTGGAGCATGCCACCTTGGATTACCTCGGTAAGGCAAAGAAGATTACAGTTGACAAAGACAACACCACTATCGTCGGCGGACAAGGCTCACCCGACAAAATCAAAGCCCGAATCAACCAAATCAAAGCCCAGATAGAAACCACTACCTCGGAATATGATAAAGAAAAGCTTCAAGAGCGCCTCGCTAAGCTCTCAGGTGGCGTAGCGGTGCTGTATGTGGGAGCTGCCACAGAAGTCGCTATGAAAGAGAAGAAGGCTCGTGTGGAAGATGCTCTCCATGCTACTCGCGCCGCTGTGGAAGAGGGTATCGTTCCAGGAGGGGGTGTCGCTTACCTGCGCTGCTTACCTTCCCTCTTGCCTGGGAAAGGTGGAATCAACGATAAGTTCCTGAGAGGAGATACAGGCATCGGCGTAGAAATTGTCCGTCGCGCCCTGGAAGAGCCTCTGCGTCAAATAGCGTATAATGCTGGTCGTGAGGGAGCAATCATTGTAGAGAAAGTCAAAGAAGGCAAAGAGGACTTCGGATGGAATGCGAGAACGGAAGAGTTTGAAAATCTCTTCCAAAGCGGCGTCGTAGACCCCACAAAGGTCGCTCGCACAGCCCTTGAAAATGCCGCTTCCATCGCCTCTCTGCTTCTCACGACTGAGTGCGTAGTCGTAGAAGAGCCTGAAGAGGAAAAAGCTCCCGCTCGCCCAGCTGGCGGTGACATGGACTTCTAAGCGAAGCCATCTAATGTTCGCATAAAAGCCCCCTTTGCAGAGGGGGCTTTATCTTTTTAACCGTGAAGCTGGTTGCCCCCCTCACGTGCCCCAACAAATGCGGATTTTGTGATACCTTGGCTGAGAAAAATGAGCACGGATTGGTATCGTAGTCTCGGAGTCTCTGCCCACAAGAGTTTCCTCGCTAAACATCATGCTAAGGACTACTTCGCCGCCGTGTTACCTGACATCGCAGGAGAAGCTACGCATCGGTTCGCTCTACATGCTGATGGGGTGGGGACCAAAGGTATCTTAGCCTACTTATGGTGGCGTGAAAAGGGAGATGAAAGCATATGGTACCATTTGGCTCAGGATGCCCTCGTCATGAATACAGATGATATGGCATGTAGCGGCATTACTGAGGGGTTTGTTTTTTCTACTACTATCACCAGAAATCCTTTCCACATACCCGACTCAGTAGTCGGTGCCATCATAGACGGGGTATATGCTTTCACTGAGCATCTAAATCAACTAGGCATCTCCGCTCAGGTAGCAGGGGGAGAAACTGCCGATATGCCTGACATAGTGCGAACTGTGGGCATAGAAGCTACCGCCGCAGCACGCGTGGCTACGAATAGGCTTATCCCCCTGAGACGCCCAGAACAAGAGATTTTGATAGTAGGGCTGGCGAGCTTCGGACAAACGAATTACGAAACAACCTACAATAGTGGCATCGGCTCAAATGGCATCACAGCTATACGACACCTACTCCTATCACCTGTCTATAAACAGAAATATCCAGAAACCGTAGCCGATGAGCTCCCTAACCCTTATCAAGGGCGATTTCATTTATCAGACAGAGTTCATGACTTCTTTTTGGGAGACCTTCTCACCGCTCCTACTCGGACCTACCTCCCCTACCTGCGGCAAGTGTATGAAAACTACCGCCAGGCCATCTATGCAGTGATACACTGTACGGGGGGCGGACAAAGAAAAGTAATGAAGTATCTGCCCTATACACTCATTCGCAAGGATAACTTTTTCCCCCTACCTCCTATGTTTTCTGTATTAGAGGGGCTGCGCCCATGGTCAGAACTCTTCGAAGTGCTCAACATGGGGCATCGGATGGAGATATACGCACTCCCTTCTATTGCTGAGGAACTGCTCGGTATCGCTACCCAATATAACCTCCCTGCAAGAATCATTGGCAGCGCCCGCCCACACGAAGGTCCGACCCGTATAGAAGCTTCGTTTCAAGGAACGTCCTGGTGCTGGGAAGGAGATTGAGAGGAAATGAACCTCAACTATGCCTCAAAAGCCGCCGAAAAATCCATGTCCGCCCTTGCCTCTACTCCCGACAGCATACCCTAATCTTAGTAGAGCGAAGCTATTCTATGCGATTTTCTCGGTAGTTTGGGTAGCCTTTGGTGATACAGCTTGTACAGAAAAAGCCGCTATATCTCCACCTAAGTGGTGGGAATATGCCGCCGATAGCCATATTAGCCGCTTTCTCTTATTGGGACGTCCCCTCTATGAGGCAGAAGCCGCCGAGGCTTCCCCTTATTACAAAGACTCCTTAGGCTATACTTTTTTGTATGCCCCGCCTCTCGGTGGCAAGCTGTGGGTAGAATACTATGCTCAGTCAGAGACGATTCGTGCTATAGCTCTTTTATGGGAGGCAGATAGCTTTGCGCAAATGACGCAGCTCTACCAGCTGCTGAAGGGGGCTTATACTGAGCGCTACGGCACCCCTGAGGGCGTGGTAGGCGACCTAAAATGGCAACCCTCCGAGAACCTCCGGCTGGTGCTTAGACTCAGCCCTGAACGAAGGTACCTACACGCTAACTTTAGCTTACTTTCGCTCCATGAAGATTTATACGAAAACGGGGGACAAAGGTGAAACGGGACTTTTAGGTGGAGACCGAGTCTCAAAAGCAGACATCCGGATAGAGGCATATGGCACCTTGGATGAGCTAAATGCAGTGATCGGACTTCTGTGTCAGAAAGTTTCTCCCCAGGATAGAGACTCTTTGCGAAGGATACAGTGGGGACTTTTCACTATCGGATCGCATCTGGCGGCAGGGCGTTCAGACAAGCCCCTTCCTTTGCCCATCTTAGAGGCTGAGGAGGTGCGCTGGTTAGAAGATGATATTGATCGGCGACAGAGCGAGATTCCTCCGATGAGACACTTTATATTACCTGGGAGCTGCGAAGTGGAAGCCTACACTCATCTGGCGCGAACAGTATGCCGACGAGCAGAGAGACGCCTGGTCGCCTTGAATGCCCAAGAGCCAATCAATCCCCTCTTCATAGAGTATCTCAATCGCCTCAGCGATTGGTTCTTTGTATTAGGAAGGCATATAACCTATCTACTCGGAGCGCAGGAGATTCCATGGATCCCGGAGAAAGTCAAACAAAATCCCGCGTAGAGTCAGAGGGCTGCCAGTGGCCCTATGCTCAGGTATATTTTTTACCTTTGAGGAAGCTAAATTGTTCGGTAAGATATGCGTAAAATATGGCGAGCTTTTGATCCGCGCGCTTCACGCGTGAGCCATTTATCAGGAACCAGCCGCTTCAACCTACTTTTCATGAGACGCACAAACCTGCTATCGCTGTCCCTATTTATTCTGGGCATTTTGGCGAAGCTCATCTGGAATTGGCTCTCCCGATAGAATATACGGAGCGATTTTGTGCATATATGCCAGTGCAGCTTGATATTCGTTAGGGATGATACCATCTAGAATCGCTTGGCGTATAGCTTCCTTGATAGCACCGACAGTCGCCCCTGGGGGCAGCTGAAATGTACGCATGATCTCCTCCCCCCGAATAGGCGGCTGAAAGCGAGCAAGACTATCTTTGATTTGTACCTCACGCACGCGCTGCATTATTTGATCAAAGTTTTTTAGAAAACGCTGACGGCGATGAGGGTTTCGAGTCGTTACATCGCTACGACAGAGAAGGATAAGGTCCTCTAAATCTTCTCCTGCATCGGCGGCGAGTCTTCGGATAGCGCTATCGGTTACTCCCTCTTGGGCGAGTCCGATAGGGCGCCCGTGCATACGGACGAGCTTCTGCACATACCTGAGTCGCTCGTCCATGGGCAGGTGCAGCCGTTGAAATATATTCTTGACCATTTTAGCTCCGACCTCTTCATGCAAATGAAAAGTCCAGCCTAGCCGTTCATCAAATCGCTTTGTTTCGGGCTTGCCGATATCATGAAGAAGGGCTGCCCAGCGCAGCCAGAGAGACGCATCTGGACGCTGCGCCAAAAGCTGCTCTAAAACCTTGAGCGTGTGAGCAAAATTATCTTTGTGAGCGTAACCCTGCTGCATTTCTGTGCCGGCGAGAGCCACCACCTCAGGTAAGAAGTGCTCTAATAGCCCCGTGTCATATAAAAGTCGGAGCCCCCGTACAGGCGCAGGACTGAGGAGGATTTTGTGAAACTCCTCTACAATCCGCTCAGGCGAGACAATCTTCAGCCGAGAAGCCTCCCGACGAATACCCTTAGAGGTCATGGGATCAATCTGAAAGCCTAAACGCACCGCAAAGCGTATCGCTCGCAGCATTCGCAGAGGGTCATCACTAAATGTACGAAGCGGATCCGTCGGCGTACGAATGACCCGCCGAGCAAGGTCTTTGACTCCTCCAAAAGGGTCTAATAAACACGCTTTTTCTGCTGCATGTAGGCCTAAGTAAAGAGCGTTGATCGTAAAATCTCGCCGGATAAAGTCTGCTTCCAAAGGTGCAGGCTCTACGCTGGGATTGCGCGAATCAGGACTATAACTTTCTCGGCGGGAAGCTACGACTTCTACTTCGTATTTATCCCATTTCACCACCGCCACATAGAAACGGCGATATTCGGCGGCGATAGACGTGCCTAATCGTTCTGCCAGCTTTTCTGCAAAAAGCGTAGGATTACCGACGGTGACGACATCTATGGATGTGGAAAAACTATTTGTAAGAAAAAAGTCGCGTACCCAGCCTCCTACAATATAAGAGGGCTGAGCAAGCTGGTCAGCGACCGCCGATAAATGCGCTAAGATCGGCTCCGCTTCCCACAGGCTCAGGGGAAGCTGAGTCATTTCTACACCATATTTTCCGGGCGAATGTACTGATCAAACGCCTCCGCTGTCAAGTACCCTAACTCCACGGCAGCTTCCTTAAGGGTCTTATCTTCTTTGTGGGCCTTCTGAGCAATCTTAGCGGCTTTTTCGTACCCTATCACTGGATTGAGGGCCGTCACAAGCATGAGGCTACGATCTAAATGCCGCTGTATGGCAGGCAAGTTAGGCTCTATACCAACGACACAATTATCGGTAAAAGAGTGGCAGGCATCCGCCAAAAGACGAATAGACTCCAGGATATTGTGAATAATCAAGGGCTTGAAGACATTCAGTTCCATGTGTCCCTGGAAAGCCCCACAGGTGACAGCGGCATCATTTCCAATCACCTGACAACAAACCATCGTCATTGCTTCACTCTGGGTAGGATTGACCTTTCCAGGCATGATAGAGGAGCCGGGTTCATTTTCTGGTAGATTGAGCTCGGCAAGCCCAGCACGAGGTCCCGAGCCCAATAGTCGGATGTCATTCGCAATCTTCATAAGAGCCACAGCAGTACGGCGAAGCGCCCCAGACAAAGCTACAAGGGCATCGTGCGATGCCAAAGCGGCAAACTTATTCGGTGCAGAAGTAAAAGGATAGCCTGTAATCTCAGCGATTTTCTGAGCGACTTTCTCAGCAAAGCCTTTGGGCGCATTCAGACCTGTACCGACAGCTGTACCTCCCAAAGCCAACTCTGCCACCTGAGGAAGCACCCGCTCAATATCCCGCAGACTATCTGCCAGCTGCTGCGCATATCCAGAAAACTCCTGCCCAAGCCGCACGGGCACAGCGTCCATCAAGTGCGTGCGCCCCACCTTTATGATATGCCAGAATTCCTGAGCTTTGCTCGCTAAGGCTTTGTGCAACTTCTGTAGAGCAGGGAAAAGCTTCTCCACCACTGCAATATAGGCTGCGATATGCATCGCAGTCGGGAAAACATCATTGGAGGACTGTGACCGATTTACATCGTCATTAGGGTGGATGGGCTTCTTGCTGCCGAGCGGCTGACCGAGCTTTTGGTTTGCACGGTTGGCGATAACTTCATTCACATTCATGTTAGACTGAGTACCTGAGCCTGTCTGCCATACTACCAGAGGAAAATGGTCATCCAGCTTTCCTGTCAGTATCTCGTCGCAAACTTCTGCTATAAGTTGGGCTTTATCAGAGGGCAAAACCCCTAATTCCGCATTCGTGAGGGCAGAAGCTTTTTTAGCTATGGCAAGGGCATAAATCACTTCTTTGGGCATGCGATGCCCGCCTATTCGGAAGTTTTCTAATGAACGCTGGGTCTGCGCGCCCCAGAGCTTATCAGCTGGTACCTGCACCTCTCCGAGAGTATCGTACTCAGTGCGATAGGACATAGGCAGACGAAGGTACAGCTTTCACCCGATGTATTTAGACCTTCTCGAGCAGCAAACTGACCCCCTGCCCGACCCCAACGCATAAAGTGGCTAATCCGTATTTTCTGTCATATGCATGAAGGCTCCGAGTCAGGGTCAGCGCCAACCGCGCTCCGGTCGCTCCGAGTGGATGCCCAATAGCGATAGCTCCTCCGTGGATATTCAACCGAGATTCATCCATATCCAGGAGTTGAACGCATGCGAGGACCTGCGCAGCGAAGGCTTCGTTCAGCTCTACAAGGTCTATATCCGCCAGAGAGATATGCAAGCGTTTCAGGAGCTTTTGTGTAGCGGGCACAGGGCCGATGCCCATATATGCGGGGTCCACTCCAGCGCTGCTGGCACCGACGATGCGAGCAAGGGGAGTAAGTTCATAGGTTTTGAGGGCCTTTTCGCCGGCTAAAAGCAGGATTGCCGCTCCATCATTGATGCCCGATGAGTTTCCGGCAGTTACCGTGCCCCCTGCACGAAAAGCAGGTTTGAGCTTAGCCAGCTTGTCTAAACTGGTGTCTGGACGAGGATGCTCATCCTCAGTGAGCTCAGTGCCGTCTGGAAGCGGTATAGAGAGTAGCTCCTCTATGAAAAAGCCCTGGGCTTTCGCCTTGGCGTATCGCTGTTGGGAGCGGAGCGCGTAGGCATCTTGGGCTTCCCGAGAGATATGGTACTTTTCGGCGACATTTTCAGCAGTTTCTCCCATGCTGAAAGGGGGATAGTGCGCGGCAAGGCGGGGATTCGTGAAGCGCCAACCGATAGTGGTATCGTAGATTTCAGCATTTCTTGAAAAAGCCACCTCGGCCTTAGGCAGCACAAAAGGCGCCCGACTCATAGACTCCACTCCTCCTGCCAGTACCAGCTCTGCCTCGCCAGTCGCTATCGCCCGCGCCCCCTGGATAATGGCTTCTAAACCTGAAGCGCAAAGCCGATTCACCGTAACGCCCGGCACGTCTACGGGCAGCCCCGCTAATAAAGCTGCCATTCGGGCCACGTTGCGATTATCCTCCCCAGCTTGATTAGCTGCACCGAGTATAACCTCATCATATGCGGCAGGAGGCACCTGAGGAAAACGAGCAATGAGCCCCTGAATAAGTAGAGCTATTAGGTCATCTGGACGGACAGAAGCCAGTTTTCCTCCATAGCGCCCGAAAGGGCTCCGCACGCCCCCCACAACATAAACCGCTTCCATAAGTCAAAGGTAGGATATTCCTTACCCGCAGAAGGGCTGTATTTTTGCAGAAATGGGGCGTATCTTGGCGATTGATTATGGGCTTCGGCGCAGCGGTCTGGCATGGACTGACCCAGCGCAGAGAATCGCTCTGCCCTTAGCTGGGATAGAAACGACAAGCATATGGACCCACCTCGATGCCCTCATTCCAGAAGTGGAAAAAGTCCTCATCGGCTATCCTAAACGGTTAGATGGCCGCCCGACCGATATGACTGTCCCAGTAGAGCGATTCTACGAGGAAATGAAGCGCCGCCATCCCCAACTGTCCATAGAGCTTGTAGAAGAAAGGCTGAGTACTCAGGCTGCCCACCATTATCTCAAACAGCTTCCCCAGCGCATTCGCCGCGATAAAGCCACGGCTGACAAACTCACCGCTACCATATTGTTAGAAACCTATCTCCTTCGTCAAAAGGTGTGATTCGTCCGATAGTGCTATATGGCTCTCCTGTTCTGCGTCAGCGAGCCGAACCGGTCACGCCTGATGACCCAGAACTAACTGCCCTACTCAGAGACCTATGGGACACAATGTACAACGCTAATGGAGTAGGATTAGCTGCGCCCCAGATAGGCGTGTCTAAACAAGTTTTTGTCGTGGATGCCCATGAGCTGCAATCCCCAGAGGAAGAGCCTTTCAAACAAGCTTTCATCAATCCCCGCCTCATCAGCACAAATGACCTATGTACAGGATACGAAGAAGGCTGCCTAAGCATTCCAGGCATCCGAGAACGCATATATCGTCCGACCATTATAGAGGTAGAATTCTATGATGAGTCTTTCCATCTACACCGACGCACTTTCTCGGGTATCGTGGCACGGATTTTCCAGCACGAATACGACCATCTCATGGGCCAGCTCTTCATAGACTACCTCTCGCCGATTAGGCGACAGCTTTTGAGACGGAAGCTAAAGGAAATAGCCGCTGGCGAAGTGGAAGCTCATTACCCTATGCTCCATGCGAGATAAGTTTTACGAATATCTCGTTCTTTTTCTCACAGTGGCGCTGATGGGCTTAGCTCTTTTAGTTTTTCCATTTAGCCGGCGCACCGCATGGCTGATACTAACCGCAGGTATTCCATGGACTATTGAGCTTTCTGAATGGGAAAGCCTCACTCTGTCGCTACCTACTGATATTTTCGCCGTCCTGACAGGAAGCGTTACTGGGGTATATCTACTATTTTTCCCCCACCACCTAAGGCGGATTTGGCATGCTAGTATTACCCGCTGGGTTGTATTGTATCTACTATGGATGGGGATTGGAGTTATTTTTTCGGCCGATCATGTTATTTCTCTCAAGTTCTGGATAAGCCAGAGTGCGTATTTTCTTGCTTTCGGCATAGGAAGTTATCTGTGGCTGGAAAGGCGAGGCTCTCCGACCCAACTTTACTTGTGGGTGATTTTGCCTTCCGCTGCCTTAGTCATGAGCATCTGTGTATTGGAGCATCTAAAAATGGGAGGAAGCCGTGCTGTCGTAGATAAAGCAATCAGTCCTTTCATGCGTGAGCATACTGTGTATGGTGCTTATGGGGCATGGTTCTTTACGGCGAGTGTAGTGGCATTTTTCCTCAGACCTGGAATACTGACCACAGCAGCTGTGGGCATATCGGGTACTGCCCTTGTACTCAGCTATAGTCGGGGAGGCTGGCTTAGTGCCCTCGGGGCTCTGTCGATATGGTTTGCTGTGGAGCAGCTAAGACGACTTTCTGCTATCACGAGGTTCGTACTCGTAAGTGGCGTGAGCATAATGCTCCTCATCATGGGCATTTTTCTAATCAGCTATAATCCCGAAATCCTTCAGCTCTACGCCAAACAGCAAGTAGGTGAAATTGGCGAACACTTAGTATCCAGCTTTGATGTGCAGCAAAACGCATCTAACATGGAACGAATAAATCGCTGGTTCTCCGCTATCCAAATGATTCAAGAACGCCCACTGTTAGGGTTTGGCGCCAATACCTTTGCCCAAGAATACTCTGCCTACCAGCGAAGCATAACCCGAACAAAAATCAGCGTAGAAATGGGGGAAATCGGGGGGGCCCATAGTGAATACTTTACCGCTGCATCTGAGATGGGGATACCTGGTTTGGTGCTACTTCTGGGGATTTATTTATCTACGATATGGTTCGGCATGTCGTATCTCTGGCGAGAAGGAAGTGCCTCTAAACGCTGGGAGGTTGCCTTAGTCCTGCTACCCCTTCTTTCCTATTATCTACATGGCTTCATAAATAACTTCATGGACCACGGACACATGGCAGCGCTTGTGTATCTCCACTGGGGCATACTCGCAGTACTCCAAAGAGAAAGCGTACCTTCACCTCATGCAGCGACCTATCAGGTATAAACGACCAGTGTGGCTTTTTACGCTTGTGATAAGTGCCTGCCAATCTCAGCCTGCTTTGGTATTTACAGGAGAAATAAAAGGCCTTGTGCGAGACTCCATATACCTCTTCAAATGGGAGGCTGGCCGGTGGGACAGAGTCTTAGGAGCCAAAGTGAGTGACGGAAAATTCTCCTTCCGCGGTACTCCAACCCCAGGAATATACTTATGGGGGCTCTCTCCCCAAGAGGGAGATATCATCTCTCTCAACGGTAAAGACCAGCCACACATAAAAGGCGATGTCAATCAACTGCTCCAAACCTACATCTACGAGAAAAGTCCTGAAAACGAGGCACTTCTAAACTTTCGTCGGGAGATAAACAAGCTATACCAACAAATCGGACAACTACCTCCCGAACAGCGCGCTAATCTGCAACAGCAGGTAGATAATCTCACAAAGCAGGCAGAAAAAAGTCCCTACGCTACGGTCCGATTGTACGGACAGCTATTCCGCTCCCCAAAGTCTATTACGCCAAGTACATCGCCTCACACCACATGGTCAGAACTTGTCAAAAGCTTTTGGGAAGGTATCAGCTTAGACAATCCCCTCGTCACTCAGATTCCTGAAACATTTATGCGATTGCAAGGATTCTGGCAAAATGCCCTTGCTCTACTACCAGAAGACTCTCTTCATGTATATGTCGAAGTATGGGCACAGAAAACTCCGCCTGCTTTCCAATCAAACATATGGATAACTCTCTTAGATGTAGCTCAGCGCTTTCAACTGGTGGAGACAATGCTCTTTGCAGCAGAAAAGTTTGTAAAAGCCGCCCCTTTTGACCCTCGTCGAGCACAGATTGAACAGTTCATTCAAGCCGAGGGTACTCTCCGTCGCGGACGCCCTGCCCCAGATATAGCGCTTCCCGACCCAGACGGAAAAACTCGTCGACTGTCTGAACTGCGGGGTAAATGGGTTCTGATAGACTTTTGGGCAAGCTGGTGTCGTCCCTGCCGCATAGAGAATCCGAATGTGGTTCGCTTATATCAAAAATACCACCCAAAAGGGTTTGATATATTCGGAGTGAGCCTGGATAGTAATAAGGATGCATGGATTCAAGCCATAAAGTCAGACAATCTTTCATGGACTCATGTTAGTGACCTCAGAGGATGGCAGAGCGCAGGTGCGCAGCTGTATCGGGTCTCTGGGATTCCTTTCACAGTTCTTGTGGACCCCGAAGGAAAAATCGTCGCCAAGGGCCTTCGTGGTCCATCATTAGAAGCTAAGCTACGGGAAATTTTCGGTGAGTAAAGCTGGCATTATCACACTCGTAGGTTTCCCTAATGCAGGAAAATCTTCCTTGCTTAATCGCTTAGTGCAGAATAAGCTCGCAGCTATCAGCCCTAAGCCGCAGACTACCCGTCACAATATCCCCGGCATAATCACCCGAGAAGATGTCCAGTACATTTTTATAGACACGCCAGGCTGGGTTTCCAAACCTAAAAGTGCTTGGCATAGAGCGCTTATCCATCGGAGCCTCTCAGCAATGAAAGACTCCGACGTACAGGTATGGGTACTATCTCTAAGGCAGGAGGTTCCAGTCCTACCACCTGAGGTGGAAGCTATCCTTCTAAAAGCCCAGGGGCTAATAGGAGCATTTTCTCATGGCGATATAATTTCCCCTCAAGAACGCCGCGTTCAAATCAGCACGTTCCAAACCCAACTCCACCCTTATCCATTCAAAGCATGGATAGATGTATCTTTTGACCAACCGACAAATACTCTACTGAATGCTATCGCCGACCTCCTTCCAGAGTCACCATTTCTGTACCCCGTAGAAGAACTTAGTTACCTGCCTGTGCGCTTTTTCGTTGAAGAGCTTCTGAGAGAAACCATTTACACGCACTTACGAGAAGAGGTACCATACGGTACCGAGGTTCAAGTTACGGCGTATAAAGAGACCCCTACTCGCGATATTATATCTGCGACAATCTATGTGGAGCGAAACTCTCACAAGCTCATAGTTATCGGCTCTAAAGGGGCTATGATAAAGAAATTGGGCATAGATGCCCGAAAAAAGATTCAGAATCTCATAGGAAAGCCCGTATATTTAGAGCTCTTCGTAAAGGTGGCTCCTAAATGGCGACACTCCAGTTTTTATCTACGTAATTTAGGCTATGAAACTTTCTAACTTTGCCGCATGGCATCCGAATCCTCTGGCAAGAAGAAGCGGACACTCGTCGTTATAGATGGAGATGCCCTACGCGAAGGTTCGAGGTATGACTTTTCATTTTTGGAGAATCAGAAGCGATTAGAAATATGGTTTTTTTACAAGGATAAGGTCAATCATTCCTTCAAGCTCAGGCGGGACTTCTCTGCGCAGAACGTTCTTCTACCGCGGTATGAAGATGATCTACATCTGTACATTCTCAAAAGGGTATGTTATGAGTTAGGAAAGCGAGAAGGGCGCTATCGCCGAGCCATATTTGTTGGCTCACACCATCCTATATGGGAGGGATTAGTTCAGTTTCTGCGAGAACGGGGATTGAACTCTACCCATATTTTAGCTGAGGACTACCGAGAGAGTAGTAACATAACTTCTGCCGAGCCCCACTCTACGGAGAGTACTTCACCTCTACCCCTCTCTCCTGCTGCTGTCCCTACTATTCAAGAGAGCTTCAAGACATCTCCGGCCTCGCCTCCTGCCATCTCCGCGGGAAACCAACCCAAAAAGTCCCCCTCAAAGCCAAAGTCACCTCCCGCTGAAGAGGTTAGGCTCTCAGACGCAGATTATGCTCGGCTCTTCAAACGCAAGGGAAGAGTAACAGACGCTCACATTGAAATATATGCTCGGGTCATAAGCGCCTTGCGAACGCTACCTAAGCCAGAGGTTTCTATATCAGACTTTCGCCAAATGTTACGAAAAATGAATATCTCTATCAAGAATAATCTGCCCGGAAGCAACTTGAACTACTTTTTGAGTCGGCTTGCGGAAGCTGGCTTCATCACTGTGGAAGCAGATAAAATCATTATACACCCAGAAGCATGAGCTACGGACTACTACGAGGAAAAAAGGGTATAATCACAGGTGCTCTGGATGATAAATCCATCGCTTGGCATGTAGCCTTACGGGCTCATGAAGAAGGCGCCCAACTCCTTCTCACCAATGCCCCTGTTGCGTTACGACTTGGACAACCCAAAGCCTTATCCCAGCAGCTAAATGCGCCTCTCATTCCAGCCGACCTTACCCAAATCTCTGATATAGAGAAACTGTATGAAGAAGCTTTGCGCCATTTTGGGGGGCCTGTAGACTTCGTCCTGCACTCCGTAGGCATGTCCCCAAATGTCCGAAAAGGGAAAGCCTACGCCGAGCTGGACTATGAGTTCTACTTCAAAACCTTAGATGTCTCAGCGGTATCTTTCCACAAAATGTTACAAGTTGGACGCCAGAAAGGTGCCTTTGCTAGGGGGGGATCCATCGTAGCGCTAAGCTACATAGCAGCACAGCGCGTTTTCCCGAAGTATGGGGATATGACGGATGCCAAAGCGCTTCTGGAATCCATCGCTCGGATGTTTGGTTATTTTTTAGGTAAAGAACTTGGCGTAAGGGTAAATATCGTCTCACAATCTCCCACACCCACGACAGCTGGTACAGGCATAGCAGGATTCCAGGCAATGTATGATTATGCAAATAAGATGAGCCCATTAGGTAATGCCTCAGCCGCAGCGTGTGCTGACTTTATAGTAGCGCTTTTTTCAGACCTTACCCGAGCCGTAACGATGCAGACTTTATATCACGATGGAGGCTTTTCTGCGATGGGCATAGCCGAAGAGCTCCTGCAATAAAACGCTAATGGGAGACCTGTGGGCGCTCTCTCCCTTGGACGGCAGGTATAAGCGCTATACTGAGCCGCTTCGGGCATACCTCAGTGAAGCTGCTTTTTTTCGCTACAGACTTGTAGTTGAGACGCTCTATTTCCGAATGTTGGCAGAGCTGCCTCTACCTCCCCTTAGAGATTTGCCAGCCTCTTTGTTAGAGCGGTTAGAAGAGGCCTTCACACCCTTTACGGATGCTATTTTATCAGAACTGCGAACGATTGAAGCACGCACGCGTCATGATGTCAAAGCCATAGAGTATTTTCTGCGCCAGCGATGGAGCGCCCTATTTCCGCCTGAGTACCACAGCGCTTTGGCTTTCATACACTTCGGATTGACCTCTCAGGATGTAAATAATACCGCTCAACCCCTCATGCTAAGAGATGCTCTGAGACATGTCGTATACCCGTCCTTAGAGGAGCTTATTCATGTTCTACATCAAAAAGCGTACGCTTGGCGGGATATAGTGATGCTTGCCTTTACTCACGGGCAGCCAGCCTCTCCTACTACACTTGGAAAAGAGCTCTATGTGTATGTAGAGCGTCTGCGCACAGAGCTTGAGCGTTTGTATCAAATACCCTTCTGGACAAAAATCGGCGGTGCAGTTGGTCATCTGAATGCGCACCGGATCGCCTACCCCGAAATAGACTGGCAGACATTTTTTGATAAAATGGCAGAAAGGTTAGGGCTAAAACGATTTTATCCCACCACTCAAATCCTTCCGTACGAACGGTGGGGTGAAATCTGGGACAGCCTTCGGCGACTACAAGCGGTGCTAATAGACTTCGCTCAGGACATCTGGCTTTATGCCCACCGAGGGTACTTCCGCATACTGAAAGCAGAGGGGCAAATAGGCTCCTCTACCATGCCGCATAAAACGAATCCGATTCTATTTGAGCTCGCTGAGGGAAACCTTCGCCTATCTAATGCTCTATGGGGATTTTTCACGGAAAAACTCCCCGTCTCTCGCCTGCAACGAGACCTTACTGATTCTACCATCCTTCGGAATCTTGGCGTAGCTCTGGGACATGGTCTAATAGGCATCAAGAGCTTGTCTGAAGGCATTCAACAACTCAGTCCTGAACCGCAAGTGATTACAAGCGATTTAGAGACTCATCCAGAGGTCGTAGCCGAAGCATGGCAAACCCTCCGACGAAAGGCAGGGCAAACTGATGCTTATGAAATAGCTATGGCAGCCCTAAACGAGGGCACCCTTCCTCTCACTGAGCTCAGACCACAAGAATACATAGGCTACGCCGTGGAGTCTGTTCCGCCGCCCCAGACCTCCCTTGAATGACCGAATAAGGCGGGCTCATGAGAAGAGGCTGGAGCTGCTGCGAGGGGGGAGTATGGATACTTTATTGGGGGGGGGGGGGGGGGG
>JANWXY010000086.1 GCA_025057135.1 Bacteroidia bacterium
CGCCAGCGCCATTGGCGCTGGCGCCCCCTCTGTCCCTATCTTTCCAGCTTTTATCCTCAAGCCATGCCTATGTATAAAATCCGAAACTTGAGACCGATATCTGAGCGGCCTTTACAGAAAGCAAGAGCTCATCTTCATACTGCCACAGGCGCAGGGATAGGAGGATGATGTTTGTAATCTACCAAACGAATATCCTCTGGGGCAATCTCATCCAGCTCAGAATAAGTGCGGCTAATCTCTATTCTTGGGAGAGGGTAGGGGGGGCGGGTGAGCTGGAGACGGGCTTGTTCTTCATGATTTAGATAAAGATGCACATCCCCCAAAGCAAAAACTACCCGATAGGGTTCGTAACCTGTAAGCCGTGCCACTAAGTGTAAAAGCAGCGCATAGGAGGCTACATTGAAGGGTAGTCCTAAAAATGCGTCTGCGCTTCTCTGATAGACCTGAATAGACAGAAGCTTTTCAGCCGGCTCGGCGTAAAATTGAAACATTACATGGCAGGGTGGTAGCTTCATTTCTGCGAGGTGAGCCACATTCCATGCGGAGACCAGAAGTCTGCGGCTGTAAGGGTTTTCTCGGAGGCTTTTTATGACAGCGCCTAACTGGTCGTATTCTTCTCCGTTATATCCTTTCCACCGCCGCCACTGGTAGCCGTATATAGGACCTAAATCTCCGTTGCCGTCTGCCCATTCATCCCAGATAGTTACGCCGTGTTTGTGTAGATAATGAATATTCGTCTCTGCTCGCAAAAACCAGAAAAGCTCATATAAGATGGACTTGAAATGGACCTTTTTGGTTGTGAGTAAGGGGAAGCCTTCTCGCACATCTATGTCCAGTTGCACACCAAAGAGTCCGTGGGTCCCTACACCTGTACGATCCATGCGCACAGGGGCGCTGAGTAGCCTGTCCAGTAGGGATAAGTAATCGCGTTCATAGCGGCTCATATCGGGCAAGATAGAACAAATCTCATGCTCGTTTTACACTACTTTTTCACAGAGTGCGTAGCCAAGCCGCTATATCTATCTGCTCGGATAGGTAAGAGCGCACCTGACCTATCGGTAGTCGTATTTGTTGTAGGGTATCTCTGAAGCGTACAGTTACAGTTTCGTCTTCCAGGGTTTGTCCGTCTATGGTGATAGCGAAAGGCGTACCCTTAGCATCGTAGCGTCTGTAGCGTCGTCCGATAGAGTCTTTTTCTTCGTAAGCAGTGGGAAAGTATAAGCGCAGCTCTTCGTATAGAGTACGAGCCTTCTGTATAAACTCCTCTTTCCGAACCAGCGGAAAAACAGCTACCTGAATAGGAGCTAAGAGCGGATGCAGTTTCAGTACCGTGCGTAGCTCTTGACCGCCTTCTGCTGTAGGGGCCATTTCTTCTACATACCCTTGTGATAAATGAGCCAGAACTAAACGATCTAATCCGACCGAAGTCTCTATCACATAGGGCGTGTAAGAGGCTCCTATGGTCTCATCATAATACTCTAACTTTTTGCCGCTATACTCGGCATGACGAGATAGGTCGTAGTCTGTACGCGAGTGTATGCCCTCTATTTCTCGGAAACCGAAAGGAAAAGCAAACTCAATATCCGTCGCCGCTCGGGCATAATGGGCCAAGTGCTCGTGGTCTTTGAAGCGCAGATATTCAGAGCTAAGTCCTAAGTGTCGGTGCCACCGTAGTCGTTTCTGCTTCCATATTTCGTACCATTCCGCTTCTGTACCGGGGCGAACGAAAAATTGCATTTCCATTTGCTCAAACTCTCGCATCCTGAAAATAAACTGGCGAGCGACTATCTCGTTTCGAAAAGCCTTGCCTATTTGTGCTATACCAAAAGGGATTTTGAGACGGGCGGTCTTCAAAACGAGCGGAAAGTCTACGAAAATCCCCTGAGCAGTCTCTGGGCGCAGATATATCTGCTGGGCTTCCTCTGATAATGCGCCTAACTGCGTAGAAAACATGAGATTGAACTGGCGAACAGCGGTCCACTCGGTAGAACCACTCTCAGGACAGGGGATTTTCTCCTCATGTAATAAGGTCGTCAGAGCTGCCCAGTCTTTTTTAGCCATTGCTTCGTTGAGGCGGGCTTTGAGCTGCTGCGCTTTCTGAAAATCTCGGTGTTTATGCAGGGCTTCTTCTAATGCTTCAGGGGAGAGATGGGCTTTACGGGCTTTTTTCTCGGTTTCTCGACGGGCGCGTTCTTCTAATCTTTGAGCGTATTCTTCTATCAGAGTATCTACGCGGTAGCGTTTTTTGGAAACTTTATTATCCACGAGGGGGTCATGGAAGGCTTCCACGTGACCAGAGGCTTCCCACACACGAGGGTGCATTAAGATAGCTGCGTCTAGTCCGACGATGTTTTCATGCATCTGTACCATGGCTCGCCACCACAGATCCGCAATGCGTCGCTTGAGTTCTACCCCCAAAGGACCATAGTCATAAATACCTCCCACGCCGTCATAGATTTCGCTATTGGGGAAAATAAACCCCTGCTCTTTTGCGAAGCTGGATAACTTTTGAATATCTAAGCTCATAAGTAGTCGGTTTTCAAGTAGGGCTGGAGAGCCTCGGGCACGCGCAAGCGTCCGTCCGGGAGCTGGTGGCTCTCTAAAATACTCGCCACGATGCGTGGCAGAGCCAAGGCGCTTCCATTCAGTGTATGCAGTAGCGTGAGGCTTTTGCCCTTGCGATAGCGGAGCTTCATACGATTACTCTGGAAAGTCTCAAAGTTGCTGATGGAGCTTACCTCCAGCCAGCGCTGCTGAGCTGGGCTCCATACTTCTACATCATAAGTCTTTGCTGACGCAAAGCTCATATCCCCTCCACACAATAGGACGACCCGGTAAGCCAGCTCCAGTTTTTCTACCAGAGACTGAACATAAGCGCGCATCTCTTCCAGCGCCTCATAAGAACGCTCTGGATGGGTGATTTGGACGATTTCTACCTTATCAAACTGGTGAAGGCGATTAAGGCCGCGGACATCTTTTCCATAAGAGCCTGCTTCTCGCCGGAAGCAAGGAGAATAGCCACAAACTTTGAGCGGGAGGCGCTCTTCTTCTATGATTTCGTCTCGGAAGTAGTTGGTCAAGGGCACCTCAGCAGTGGGAATTAAGTACAGCTCGTCCAGTGGTATGTAATACATCTGAGCGTCTTTATCGGGGAGTTGGCCTGTACCGAAGGCAGTTTCTGTATTGACCAGAAAGGGGGCTTCCATTTCTAAATAGCCCGCCTTTTCTGCCTCATCTAAGAAAAACTGAATGAGGGCTCGCTGGAGTTTAGCTCCGGCGCCTACATAGAAAGGAAACCCCGAGCCAGTTACTTTGGCTCCCCTTGCGAAATCGATCCACCCGCGTTTTTCTGCCAGTTCCCAGTGAGGGATGCGACCATTTGCGGGTAAAGGAGATAATGAACCTGTATGTACAACTACATTATCAGTGGCGCTGCGTCCTTCGGGAACTGAGTCATGAGGGGGATTAGGCAGTCGGAGGAGAATCTCATGCATTTTGGCTTCTATGTCTCGTATCTGCTCCTCGTAGTTTGGTAGTTTATCTTTGATTGTCAGGCTTTCGGCTTTGAGGGCTTCGGCTCGTTGATTATCTCCTGCCCTCATGGCTTGACCGATGGTTTTGGAGAGCTCGTTGAGATGGGAGCGAGCATCGTCAAGATTTTTCTGAAGGGTTCGGCGCTGTGTATCGTAGGCTAAAAGCTGCTCTATGAGCGGAGCGGCATCTAAGCCTTTTTTAGTCAGGGCTTGGATGATGCGTTGAGGCTCGGTGCGCAAACGGCTAAGCTCTATCATGAGGGCAAAGTTAGCAGGTAAGTGATGGGTGTAGTGGGCTTTTTGGGCGGCAGCCACCTTGGGTGGCTGCCGCCCTAAAAGCCCTCCCTTCCCTCACCTCAATAAAACTTACTCAGTCTCGCCCTGAGAAGCTTCTTCTACATCTCCCCAAATACCAGGCTCTACAATCTCTATGCTATGCCCATCCGGGTCTCTAAAATAGAAAGAGCGTCGGCCCGTTTGCCATACGGCTTCATGTTCTATGGCGACTCCTTGCTGTTGTAGATAAGCTTTCCAGTTTTGATAATCAGGGGTTTCAAAAGCGAGATGCTGAGGACCGGTAGCCCAGTGGGTAGGCAGGATCGGATTATTGGCGGAAAACTCGGGAATGAAACACAAGAGCATGTCCGCACCCACCCGAAAAAACACAAACCGTTCGGGAAGCTCAGCTATGCAGGGTAGCCCCAGAATTCCTTCATAGAAGGCGCGAGTTCTCTGCGTATTTTGAATATATAAGCAAGTCTCTTTGATGTGACTAAGGGAGGCTGGCTTTGAGCTGTTCGTATCGGGCATCGTAGGTCTGACTACCAGTACAGCTCATTTCTTGGGCTTTCTGACGAATATTCTGAACACGCTCCCCAGGATCCGGATGTGTGCTCAGAAACTCAGGGGGGCGAATCCCTCCATCTTGAGTGAGATACTCAAAGAAGTAAGCAGCGCCATCTGCTTTATAGTCCGTCGGGCATAAGTAGATTACGGAGTGGTTATCGGCATCTCGCTCATGGTCGCGACTGAATGAAAGGAGTAAGAGATTCGTCGCTATTTGTTCTATGAGGCTAGGCTCCTGATTGCCTGTGATGAGACTTAGAAGGGTTTGAATACCATAAGCTTGGGTAAGGAGCTGACTTACATGACGACGGTCAGCGTGAGCCATTTCGTGCCCGAGTACGCCGATAAGCTCGGCTTCATTTCGCAGATACTTGATAATCCCCGTATAAATGTATATATAGCCACCTGGCGCACAAAAAGCATTTAGAGTACTGTCATCTCGGATTATTCGTATTCGCCATGGGAACCGGTCCGCATATTTCAGCTTGCCCGTCGCTAAGATCGTATTACGCATGCGGTATATATGCGCATAAGCTGCGGGATATTGGGCAGAGTCTAAAATCGGGTATTTCTGAGGGTCGCTTTCTATTTCTTGGGCAACCTGCTGACCCAACTTGAGATCATCTTCTACTGTGAAGAGATTAAACCACGGTTCCTCAGAAGTATCTGAATCCTTCTTTTTACAGGTGGACAGAAAAACTGCACTCAGTAAAATCAGCCCCCATCGCTTCATAGTTTGACAAATTTAGCGTGAAAGGACTGTTTGCCTTCACGAGGAATGAGCTCTACTGCGTAAAGTCCAGAACGCCAGTCTTGTACAGATAAAGTAGTTTCTGTCATGCCCCGGTAGGGGCGGCGCAAGATGAGTCTGCCTTCTATGTCGTAGATTTCCATATCGTACCAACTGAGGGTGGGGTCATTCAGAGAAAGGATGAGAGTGGTAGAAACTGGGTTGGGAGAAATGCGCAGGATAGGTGCAGTTGAAGGCTGGGGCTTAAGCTGTCGTAAATACGACAGCGCTTTTTCTCCGTCTGGGGTACCATAGCCGTATAAGGTATCTGGTTGATTGTACCTGTCCGCCGATTGCAGTAGAGCCTGACGAATATACCATCCTGGCAGGTTTGGGGCACTTTGCCAAACGCAGGCAGCGAGTGCGGTGATGAGTGGCGCAGCAAAAGAAGTACCGCTGGCCTGTTGTACACTACCAGAGAGTCCTACGATATATGTACCCCATCCCAGAGCGACGAGATCAGGCTTTACGCGTCGGTCAGAGGTCGGTCCTCGGGAGGAGAAGGGGGCTATCTGCCCAGAGCTCCCTATGGCTCCTACAGCGATGATGCTGTCTGCGTCGGCTGGTGCCGTGATGTACCGCCAGGGAGAGTTGCCTTCATTCCCTGCCGAAGTAATCACTAATAGCCCCTTTTGAGCAGCTATCCGAGCGGCTTGGGTGGTAATCGCAGTACGGCCGTTCATATCTGCGTAAGTGTAGTTCTCCGCAGGGTCATCAAATGTGCTATACCCCAGAGAGCTCTGGATGATATATGCTCCCATAGAGTCAGCCCATTCGGCTGCGCGAACCCAATTCCACTCTTCTATGCGAGACTCTGAAAGGGCATTTTCGGTTCGTGCGAGAAGGATGGATACATCAGGCGCGCCGCCAACATATCCTATGGTATCAGGATCATGGGCTACAATCACCGAAGCTACCTGAGTTCCGTGAGAATTGTCTTCAAATACAGCCGAGTCTCCCGCCACAAAGTCATATCCAGCGATAAATCGCCCATGACTAAATACCTTGGAAAAGGCCGGTATTTCATGCATATAGGGAAAGCCCGCATCTAAAATCGCCACTCGGATACCTCTGCCTGTGTAACCTAACTCATGGAGCGTGGAGATTTTGAGCTGACTAAGCTGATGACTATTTACGGTAGAAGGGGGTCTCTGAGGGCTAACATTCGGGCGGTTAGAAGAGGTGGCTGCTAAGGATATGCCCGAGTGTCTTACTTTACTTAGAGGTTCTAAACAGCGGATGAAAGGGAGATTCGGTATCTGAGAGGGAGTTGAAAGCTCGATGAGGGCAGCATTTAGCCAGCGCGAGTAGCCTCGGATTTTGACATGTGTGCCTAAGGCATTCAGTCTTTCTATCGGAAGGGGAGCATCTGCGATATTGATAGGTATGCCCTGAGCTTTGCGCCGCTCTATTGCATATGGAGATAAAAATCGCTCAGGATGAAGCAGAAGGCTATCAGGCTTTTCTTCAAAGTATGCCAAATACAATCTACTTTGAGCATGGAGGAGGATGCTCAGAAGCATTCCTATGCGAGACATAATCAAGATTTTCTACCTGCCAACAAAGATAAACATATTCTTTTTTGAGCCCAGTGTCACTGAAACGGTGGCATACTGTTCAGGGGGGTTGTGTCCATTCATCATAATAAGCTGAATACAACTTATTTGCTTTTGTAAATGAGTTTTTGGGGAGCTCCCCCTTCCTATGACAGGGATGAGCCGAGTTAGTTTCCGTCAAACTTGCGTTTGCCGACTATGGTTATCCCTCCTGTGGAGATTTCTATCTTGACGGGCATAGCTGTGGCTTTGTCCAGCCAGACCCGCTGCTGGCTATTCTCTACCTCAAGCTGAACTTGCCATACGGTCAGGGTCTTGTTTCCTATGTGGATAGTTTCTTCCTTTTCTACGGCAATCTCCATTTCGCTGAAGGCCTGCTGTTGGATAGAGAAGACAGGGATTTTGCTCTTGTAGCCAACCGATAGAGGCAGTCCTCCGAGATAATAAATCAGGGCATTACCAAATGGATAAACAGGCTGTTCGCCCGCGTGTGTTTGTATGGCGTTTGTATTTCCCATGAACTGAAAACTGCCTCTGAGAGTTTGGCCTTCTCGCTGGAGGAAAATATCCACCCCTTGCTGGGCTCTATGATAGCGCAGAAGCTCGCCTGTTTCATCTACTTCGGTGGTGTCGCTGCTGGTGAGGGCAGAGAGTTCTTTTGAAGTCATGCTTGAAATGAAGCGCCAGCCTTTCTCGGTTCGTTCCCATCGCTCCGAGCCTTCGCCCAGGATTTCTTTCCCAGGGAGCTTAATCTGGTATTCCCAAGCGGTGCTCATCGGAGCTCGGATGGGGAAATTTAGGCGGGTGAGCTTAGAAGAAGTAGCATCAGCCTCAGGCAACTGAACCTTAGCGGGGTCTACGGTGATCTGGTTTAGGCGTAGGGCTATTTTTTCTGGCACTTCGGGCTGGAGCCGTCCTCCGAGCTGTTCTGAAAGAAACTGCTCTATGGCGACTATCATTGCCATGCGATTATCGTAGTTGACGAAGCCGTGTCCCTCGTCTGGGGCGAGAAGATAGCGTACGGGGTATCCTTTTTTATGCAGGGCAGCTACTATTTGGTCTGATTCCTGCTTCTTGACTCGTGGGTCATTAGCTCCCTGTACAATCAGTAGAGGGACGCGAATCCGCTCTACATGATGAAGGGGAGATTGAGCTTTGAGTCGCTCTACATCTTGGGGGTCGTTGATATTGCCCACACGGTGCTCAAATATCTTCATCAGCGGGCGCCAGTAAGGTGGGACTGAACGAATTAGCGTGATTATGCTTGAGGGACCGACGATAGATATGCCACATGCGTAAAGCTCTGGGGTAAAAGTAACGCCAGCGAGCGTGGCATAGCCGCCATAAGAGCCGCCCATAATAGCGACTCGTTTAGGGTCAAAAATCCCTTCCTTGATAAGCTGCTGTACTGCGTCTGTGAGGTCGTGCTGCATGATGCCCGTTCCCCACTGTTTATTCCCTGCGTTTATGAAAGCCTTTCCGTATCCTGTGGAGCCCCTGAAATTCACCTGTAGGACGGCATAACCTCGGTTGGCGAGAAACTGCGCCAGAGGGTCATACCCCCAAATGTCTCTCGCCCATGGTCCTCCATGAACTAATACCACGGCAGGTAGATTACGAGGTGGGACTCCCTTGGGTAAGGTGAGATAAGCTGGAATCTCAGCCCCATCTCGGCTCCGGACGCGCATAGGGCGCATTTCTGTGAGGACATCTTCAGATAGCTCAGGACGAGAGCTTCCAATCTCTCGTAAAGACTCTTTTTGAGCATCCCAGAAATAATATCGGGCAGGTACTCTATCGCTACTAAAAACAACGACCGCATACCGCTCATCTCTGGACAGAGAGCTTATACTTATTTCTCCCCCAGGCAGGAGTTGAAGCCATTTACTGAACCATTTTTCTATCTTGGGGTCAAAGATGTATCGTCTTGGCTTATCGTCTATGTACCAAACCGCTCTGAGTTTATCCGTATCATCGTCAAAAAGGACACCTGCAACATCCACCTTGTTTTCAGGGTCTCGGTGGATCTCCTGCTCTTTTCCTGTGGCAGGATTGAAGAGGACGAGGCGGGTTTTATCTACGCCTTTGTTGGTGATGAGGTAGATTTCGTTGCCTTTCTGGGGAATATGGGCTATGTTAGCCGACTCATCCCAAGCAGTCTCATAGACCTTTTTCAAGGAAAAGGACGCGCCTTTTTTCTGTACGGCATATATCTGTGTCTCACCTTCGGGTCCGAGCTTACCCGCAAATCGGATGTTTCCTACCTCATCAATAGCCCAGCCTAAGATGGCGTCTTTATTTTCATAAAGCAGTTTTAGCTGCCCCGTAGTGAGATTGAGTTCATACAAGTCATGGAGCGCAGGGTCGCGGTCGTTAAGTCCTATGTAGGCGATTTCAGGTTTTTTTCTCGGTAGAGCATGAAGCCGAACAGCAGCCCCGGGACGTGGGGTAAGGTCTGTCACCGGAGGGATTTTTCCCGACGAGGCTTCTGCGATGTTTATTCGGTAAAGATGGAGATTTTCGTCGCCGTCTTTGTCTTGTTCATATAAGATATAGCGGCTGTCCTGACTCCAGTAGTGACTTACTATAGGGCGACGGTCGCTGGATGTAATGGGAAAGGCTTCGCCTAATTCGCCATCTTGTATAGGTTGAAGCCAGAGGTTCATCGTGCCATTATAGGGTTTAGAGAATGACAGCCATCGTCCATCGGGGGAGACCTCTACAGCTGATAACTTTGCATCTCCGAAAAACAGTTCTCTATCAATCAGAGGAGGCAGCTGTCCGCTCATAATACCCCAAAATAAGGGGACAATCACAAGACGCATCTCCACAAAAGTATAGAGTTCAGTTAGGCAGTGTAGGTATCTGTACGCCTATATCGGAACTGTGTCTAAAACTGGAAGTTGTAGGTAATCGCTGGCACCCAGCGGAAAAAGTAGAATTTATAGGCTCGCTGTAGGTCTGGGTTATTCTCATCTCGGCGCAAGCGAAGAGCCCACATGTTTCGCCGTCCGTAGAGATTATACACAGAGAAGTTCCAGCTTGACCGCCATCGGCGACCCTCCCTCCGGGGCGCAGTCCAAGTCAGAGAAATATCCATTCTGTGATAGTCGGGCATACGGCGATTATTACGCTCATTATAGACACCGATGACCTGGCCGTCGTATATGTACTTAGCGACAGGGAGAGTGATGGGGCGGCCTGTGGCGTAAATTCCCGTAATCCCCAGTTCCCAGCGGGCAGTGATGGGGTATTGAATAACGAGGGTTGCCTGGTGCGGGCGGTCAATATAGTTCGGGAAAGGCCTATCGGTGATCTCAGGTATGTATCGGAAGCTGCGGCTATAAGTGTAGGATATCCATCCGGTGAGCTTTCCTGTGAGCTTTTGGAGCATCCATTCGCTGCCGTAAGCCCAGCCGCGTCCTTGGACGAGGTCAGCTTCTAAGCGGGGATTGAGAAAGATGTCGGTGCCCGAACGAAAATCTACGACATTCCGCATTTCCCGATAAAAAATCTCCCATGAGATGTCCCACGAATGCCCCTTCCAGCGAGGGGTACCCTGCAAAGCTAAAGCCACCTGATACCCATCTTGGCGCCGTACGTTGAGGGTGGTAGGCCACCAGATGTCTGTGGGCAAACCTATGGGGGAGAGGGTAGCCACGTGAATGAACTGCTGGACGCGTCCTGAGGCAACTTTTAGTGCCCACTGGTCAGAGAGAGCATATCGTATGCTAAGGCGGGGCTCTAACCCCCCCCACGCATCAATAAGTCTGCCACTGCCGTAACTCAGGGTGTCGTTCACTGTCCGTTCGGGTGATAAAGCGTACAGTGTGGCTGGGCCAAATAATCCAAAGCCCGCCCATCGTAGCCCTCCCTCTACGAGCCACCGAGCGCTGAACTTATAGCCAGTTTGAAGGTAAATGGCGGCTTCGGCCCCTCTCAGGGAGGGTACGCTATAGCTGCGCAGATTAGAGGTGTCTGAAGTAGGTTCAAGGCGCCCCGGTAAGAAAGTATGGCGAGTGATACTGGCTCCGAAGCGAAACTTGATTTTCTCAGTCAGATAGTAATCGGCATCGGTCCGCCAGCCTATATCTTCTATACCTGAGCTAAATCGGGCTTGATTGCGTCCCGACTCCACGATGAAAGCATAGTCATACTTACTGTAAAAGACGAGGGTATTCAGAAATAGGCGAGGGGAGGGGATAAAGTTCCATCGGAGGGTGGTCGTAGCGTTTCCCCAGTTGAAGTCTAAGAAGCTGTTTTTGAATACATCCCGCCCAAAGTAGCCTGAAAGGTAAATGCGGTGCTTGTCGCTAATGCTATAGTTGAGCTTAGCTGTCAGGTCGTAAAAGTACAGGGCAGTTTGGCGAAGCTCTGGATCACGAGTAAAGAGCAGGAATAAATCGGCATAGCTGCGCCGCGCTGTGAGTAAAAGTCCAGCTTTATCTTTGAGCAGTGGTCCTTCCACATTTAGGCGAGAGGAAATAAGCCCGATCCCCCCAGCAGCAGTCCAACGGGGTGAGTTGCCTTCGCGCAAGCGCACATCCAGAACTGAGGATAGTCTCCCTCCATATTCGGCGGGCATGTAACCCTTATATATCTTGGCTTCTTGGAGGGCGTCTGAGTTGAATGCAGCAAATATGCCTCCGAGATGACCGGGGTTATACACTGTCGCCTCATCCAGTAAAACCAGGTTCTGGTCAAATGAACCGCCCCGTACAAAGAAGGCACCGCTTCCATCGCCAGCTGTCGCTACCCCCGGTAGGAACGATAGAGACCGAAAGATATCCACTTCGCCGAAGAAGGCGGGGAGCTTTTTCAGCTGCTGAACATCGATTCGGTTTTCGCTCATAGCAGCTGTTTCAAAGCGCTGCTGCTCGTAGGTTTCGGCGATTTCCACGGTTTGTAACTCCACGCCTTCCTCTACTAAAAAGAAATCATGTTTCGTGTCGGCTTTGAGATAAAGAGTGAGGGTGTCACTTTGATAACCTACGAACTGTGCTATGAGCTTATGTCGCCCCTCGGGAAGTCTCAAAGCATAATAGCCGTAGGGATTGGTGACGACGCCGGTTCCTCGTTCAGCAACTATAATCTTTGCCCCAGCTAAGGCTTCTCGGCTATTTTTATCTCTGACATATCCGCTTATTGTAAAGTTGGCTTGAGCGAGAACTATGCTTCCCCCTACAACCCCTAACCAGCGCATGTCCCAAATAACAAAAACCACAGGCTGGCTCTGCGTTCTCAACCTATTTTTAGGTTTTAGGAGATTTTGTACATTTGCTGAATGCTGAAAGCTATTGGAGGAAGCTTTTTTTTAGCGCTTCTCTCTATCCGTCAATGTAGTGAAGGAAAAGGGTCAGCCAACCAGAAAAAAGGCTCTTCGGATACCCTCTATATCTCTATCGCTCGTACTGGGTGTTACGGCAGGTGTCCGATTGATAAAGTGGAGCTTCTACCAGATGGAACGGTTAGGTATGAGGGACAGAGATTTGTGTCTCGTGTAGGGGTCTATATCCGTCATCTAACGGACAAGGAGATAGTGAAAGCTCGGCAGCTTCTACTGGAAGGGAGATTTGACACCTATCAGGAGGTTTATGATAATCCTCATGTTAGTGACCTTCCGTCTCTCATCTTGACTTATCAGGCAGATAAGAAAAGCAAACGAATAGTTTGCCGTATGCAGTGCCCGCCGGAGCTGCCCGATAAGATAGAGAAACTTCGGACATTTCTGGCGGAGGAAGGGGACTTCCAGATGATTCAAGGTCCAGACGCCGATAGTACCAATCCTCATGCGGACTAAAGTCATTTTTATTGCCGTATTGTGGTTGGGGGGCTGCGCCTTATTTCGGGACCCCCGAGCTAACTGCAATCATCCTGAGCATGAGAAATATCTCAGGGAGCAGCAGAGCTCTCGCCTCGCCAAAGAGACGCGCAGTCGGGGGAAAATCGGCAAAGCTTCCCGTCCTGTCCGAAAAAGCTGCCCAAATCCTTAGCTTATCTCTGATGCATATTTGCGGGGCGTATGCCTATTGCGTGCGGAATCATTGGGCTACCCAATGTTGGAAAATCCACTTTGTTCAATGCCCTCTGCGGTAGCGCCTTAGCCGCCTCTGCTAACTATCCCTTCTGTACCATAGAACCGAATAAGGCCATCGTGCCTGTACCTGACCCCAGATTAGAGATGCTCGGAAAGTTTTTCCCCACGGCTGTACAGACACCCACGACCTTGACGGTAGTGGATATAGCTGGACTTGTTCGGGGAGCCCATGCGGGCCAAGGTTTGGGCAATCAATTCTTGTCGCATATTCGAGAAGTTCATGCTATCCTTCACGTATTACGCTGTTTTGAGGACCCGAATGTTATTCATGTAGAAGGATCGCCAGACCCTATTCGGGATAAAGAGATTGTGGATTTAGAGCTCCAGCTCAAGGATATAGAAACCGTGGATAAGGTCCTTGCACGCACCGAGAGAGAGGCTCGTTTGGCTGGGGACGCAGAAGCGCAAAAAAAACTATCAGTGCTTCAAAAAGCGCAGTCCTATCTATCCGAAGGACGTAACCTTCGCACCCTCAGCTTGGAGCCTGAGGAGCAGGCTTACTTGCGCTCTTTGGGACTGCTGACATTGAAGCCTGTTTTGTATGTCGCTAATATAGACGAAAGCAGTCTCCCAGGAGGTAATAAACTGAGCCAAAAAGTAGCTCAGATGGCAGCGGAGGAGGAGGCGCCGGTTCTAACTTTGTGTGCTGCGATAGAAGCTCAGCTTGTAGCCCTTCCTGCGGAGGAACGAGCAGAATTTCTCAAACTCTACGGCATAGAGTCGCCTGCACTGCCTCAGCTCATTCGTATGGCTTATCGCCTGCTCGGCTTGGTCACCTTTTTCACTGCGGGGCCTAAGGAGGTTCGGGCATGGACTGTAAAGCAAAATACGCCGGCTTCTCGAGCGGCTGGTGAGATACATTCTGATATTGAACGCGGTTTTATTCGGGCTGAGGTGATTAGCTATGCGGACTATATAGCTTTTGACGGAGAGGATGGGGCTAAGGCGGCTGGGAAGATGCGTTTGGAGGGCAAAGATTACCTCATTCAAGATGGGGATGTGGTGTATTTTCGGTTTGCGGTTTGAGAGGGGGTGGATTATGGGGGGATGGGGTTGGGGGGGGGGGGCGC
>JANWXY010000041.1 GCA_025057135.1 Bacteroidia bacterium
GGCGGCACGAATGGAGCAGCCGGCCAAAACGGAGGCACTGAAAACGGCTGCTGTGGCAGCGGATGTACAGCAGGTCCAGGCGGAGGCCCCGGCTATGCCATCAATGGGAATGGCTCTGGCAGCCGGCTTATTGTAAATACCGGAACCGTCGTAGGCGCCGTTATTCCTTGATAGGGGCCCTCCTACTTCAACTGCGGATTATAGCGGATAGTAGCCTTCTGGAAGCGCAGCAGCGGGCGATAGCCTGGCTACACGCGCAACGCTTAGCTTGGGTAGATACGTACACAGTAGGCCTGGCTTCATGGTTGGACAAATGCTACGGCTGGCGGCTCAGATTGCCTATTCAGCGCTACCTTAAAAAGGCTTCGCCCAGGATGAAGGTATTTGCCGCCTGGCCCGGAGGGAATCCCCCTCATTCCCCAACCCTACAACACCTCCCCCTAAACGAGCGGCACTATGCCCAGCTTCTATGGACCCACAAGCTTCCGCTGGATACAACCGCCCTGAGCCTTCTGGCAGCGTGGTGGCAGCGGGGAAAGGATTACGATCTTACCCACGCCTACCTCGTCGCTTACCGCCTCAAGAAGCACTTACCCTATCGTGTGCCTCTGGTAGATCAAATAGTAGAACAAGGACCTCCTCGCCTCCTTCAAACCCTCCCTGCTGATCAGCTATGTACCGACTTAGCCTGGGAATACATAGCAATGTGGGCTTTGAGCGGCTTTCGGCGAGATCTGTTAGGTAAATATCTGCGAGAGGCTATCCAATATCAACGACCTGATGGGGGGTTCCCGGGCACATGCGAGCCAGGCGCACCCTCAGCTTTACATACGACTTTCTTAGCCGCATGGGCTCTGAGCATTTACCTATACCCGCTTATTCAAGGCCTATGAGACCTTCCTTCCTGAATATTCTGCTCCTGCTAAGCAGTCTCTCCGCTCAAGGGCTTTTCACCCCCTCCTATCCTACCCTACCCATCCGAAACCGAGAGCAGCGGGAAGCCCTCCTGAGAGGCGATGCTTCAGAAGGCCTAATCGTTTTGGGAGAGGAAGATAGCTGCCTATATTACTTGCGAAGGGGCCGATGGTTTCGCGTATGTGGTGAGTGCTTACCTATCCCCCTTCCCCCCAAAATAGACTCTATCAGCGTGGGGCTTGGCGACTTGCTCATCTTTTGGTCTACTTCGGCACCCTTAGAGCTCGGGGAAGAGATAGAAGGCCTTATTTTACCGGAGAGTCTTGCGTTCAGGAGTACGCTCTCCCCTTTCTATGCTGAGCTCAAGGTAGGCGGCATCCATAAGGTTCTCTTGAGACGAAAAGGCCTTTGCGGCTACTCATCTTGGGTGGCTAAGGACTCTATCGAGGTTCCATATGCTCGTTGCCCGGCTTTCCCCTTGCAGGGACGAACAGTTGCGACTATAGGGGTGGGGCGAACCTGTTGGGCCCTGGAAGACTGGGCTGGGGAGCCCCGCTTAGCTGCCAACCGTCATAAAGAAGGAGGGTTATACTTTTCGAACCGCCGCTTAGCTGAGATCCAAGCTGCGCTGCCACCAGGTTGGCGCTTGCCCACACAGAAAGAATGCGAAGTCCTCCTAAGTGTCATCAATCAGGCGAAACATCGGCTAGATAAGCTGCGCTTTGAACGCAAAGGCGCCTACGTGCCCGAAGATCGGCAATGGATCGGCATCGGCGAGGTCGCTATATACCTTATCGGCGATGCCCCTGACAAGGCTCTGGTCGTTAATCCGCTCGGCGGACTTATTGCACCCTTAGAAGGTAAGGAAATCCATGCACGCGTGCGTTTAGTGCGAAGCGCCGAGTAAGTAACCCGAACTGCCCGTTCTGCTCTTACCTGAATGCCCTCAAAACAAAAGCACCTACTTCCTACCAGACTCTTTACTTCGCTTTCATGACCTTTCTGAAGGCGCTATCAGCGTATCGCCAAGATGTAGAAAGCCTATCTTCCCCCACCGAAGCTACGCTACGCGACCAGTTTTTACAGTTTTTGCGGAAGGGGTTTCCTCATCTGGAGGAGCCGAAGGCGATTCTCTTAGAGGAAAAAGTCCCCAGCTTAGAAGTGCGGGGACGCATAGATGCCCTGCTGGGTAAGATTCTCATAGAGTTCAAACGGGATTTAGGGGAGCAGGCGCGCTTACGGGAAGGTGAAGCCCAGTTAGAACGGTATCTTCAGCATACGCCGGAGGTGTCTTTGGGTCTGCTTACCGATGGGCGACAACTGATAGCGTATGCCCTGCGAGACGGCAAACTCCAAAAGCTGAGTGAGCTCCACCTCCTCACAGAAGACCCCCTACGCGTCCAGAACTGGTTAGATGCGTTTCTTTTCAGCCAGCCGAAGCAGAAGCCCACTGCCGAAGATTTTGTGCGGCGCTTTGGGCTCTACAG
>JANWXY010000042.1 GCA_025057135.1 Bacteroidia bacterium
ACTTAGCCGTACCTTCGTCAAATGCGATGGGCATTCTCTCTAAAATGCATTCTCTATGCCCAAAAAGCCCGCCTACAAGCTGGACCAATGCTCGGCTATACCCAAATGCGAGAAGTAGCTATATGGCTACAAACAGCCGCACCTACCAAAGTCTTTATAGAATATGCCGATACCGCTTACCCTAAAATAAAGTATCGCACCTCACCTATCTACACAAGTAGAGATCAGGCTCACACGGCTCTTTTTCGTATCGGCCCTTTGGAGCCAGGGCGAGTGTATATCTACACCGTATACTTGAATGGGAAGCCATATAAACTCCCCTATCCAACATATTTCAAAACCCTACCTCAATGGCGCTGGCGCAACGCTCCACCAGACTTTTCCTTCGTCATAGGCAGCTGTGCCTACATCAATGACTCTCTCTACGATCGTCCCGGCGAGCCTTATGGCGGAGGATATGAAATTTTCACCACCATATTGGCTCAAAAGCCTGACTTCATGCTCTGGCTCGGGGACAATGTATATCTACGAGAAGCCGATTGGAATAGCCGATCAGGTATCCTATACCGCTATACTCATACTCGGAGCCTTCCTGCGCTCCAACCTCTATTAGCTGCATGCCCACACTATGCGATTTGGGATGACCATGATTTCGGTCCCAATGACGCTGACCGCAGCTTCTGGGCTCAGCACTGGACACGAGAAGCATTCACTTTATTTTGGGCTAATCCTTCCTACGGCGTATCAGCCATCCCAGAGGGTATTACAACCTTTTTTGAGTGGAGTGATGCAGAGTTTTTTCTCTTGGACAACCGCACTTTCAGAGCACCTAACAAACGCACCACAGGCAACCGCTATATGCTCGGCCCAGCACAGATGGAATGGCTCATAGATGCACTGAAATCCAGCCGAGCTACCTTCAAATTCGTTGCCTGCGGTAGCCAGATACTCAATCCCTCCACAGGATACGAGAACTTCATCAACTTCGCCGAAGAGCGAGACCTCCTCCTCAAAAGAATAGAAGACGAAGGAATAAACGGTGTCATATTTCTCACGGGCGACCGTCATTTCTCAGAAATATCCGTGCTTACTTTGCCAAACGGACAAAAAGTGTATGATGTGACTTCTTCCCCTCTTACTGCAAGTCCTTTTTCAGCAGCAGGAGAAAGAGACAAAAATCCGCTCAGAATCCAGGAGACCCTAACTACTCAGCGCAACTTCCTCCTACTCAGCGTGAGTGGACCTGAGAAAGACCGTCAGCTGAGCCTAACCGCCTTTTCTACCACGGGGGAGAAGTTGTGGTCCTATACCATATATGCCCGAGATTTGCGTCCAAAGAAAAACTGACATGGCACTAATCATCTCCGCTTCGGGGATTCGCGGCACTGTGGAAGGCCCTGCGGGAGACCATCTCACACCGAAGGACACCCTTGAATGGGTAGCTGCCTGGGGGCTTTGGCTGGTTGAACGCTACGGCAAGGCTGCCGTCGTCGTAGGACAAGATGCACGTCCAAGTGGAGAAGTCCTTCGCCCGATTGTAATCCAGGCCCTTAGAGCCATAGGACACACAATATATGATGCTGGACTTACAACCACGCCAACGCTGGCCATGGCTATACCTCTTTACGAGGCAAAGGGCGGAGTTATGCTCACTGCCTCCCATAATCCCCCCGGCTGGAATGCCCTCAAACTTTTAGACGCTGCCGGTGAATTCTTTCCCCCAGAAGTTATCCGAGAGGTAGAGAGTTACCGTTCCCACCTGAGCTTTACGAATACGGATCATCCGCCCAGCATAGAGAGAGGAGATAGGGCACTCAGTCACCATATTGGCAGTATCTTGAGACACCCCTGGATACATAGACAACTGATTGAACAAAGTCGTTTTCGTATCGTAATAGACGGCTGCAATAGTAGTGGAGGGGTATTCGTTCCGGCCCTTTTAGAGAGTCTCGGCGTCTCTGATTTGGTCTGTCTAAACTGTGAGCCCACAGGCATTTTTCATCATCCTCCTGAACCCCTCCCAGAAAACCTCACAGAACTTGCTGAAAAAGTAAGAAGCTCTGGGGCACACCTCGGCATTGCGGTAGACCCTGATGTGGATAGGGTAGTATTCTTCCTGCCCGATGGACGGCCATTTAGTGAAGAATACACGCTTGTAGCCCTTTCAGATTATGCCCTACAACAGCAGAAAGGGCCAATAGTCGCTAATCAATCTACTACCATGGCAGTTCGCTGGGTCGCTGAACAGCACGGCGTAGGTTTCTATGAGAGTAGAGTGGGAGAGTATTATGTCGTTCAGAAGATGAAAGCTGTGGGGGCTGTATTGGGTGGCGAAGGGAATGGCGGAATAATTCTTCCTACCCTCCATTACGGGCGCGATGCTCTGGCGGGTATAGCCCTTTTTCTGAGCTACTTAGCCCGGACGGGAGGTGATGCATCGGCTCTGAGAGCTCGTTATCCCGACCTTTATATGGTAAAAGGGAAACTAACCCTCTCAACTCATCAGCCCCTTCCCTCAGATTTGTGGCATCGCCTGCGAGAAAAAGCACCTGATGCCGAAGCCTCCACTGAGGATGGGCTAAAGCTGCGGTGGAAGGAAGCTTGGGTACATATTCGCCCCTCAGGCACCGAACCCCTGATCCGTATTATCGCTGAAGCACCCACAGCGGCTGAGGCTGAGGCTCTCCGCAGCCGTTGGGAAAAGGCTCTCCTTAACCTCCTGTGAAAGCCCTTTACCTGACCTACGACGGTCTCTTAGACCCCTTGGGGCAATCGCAGATACTCCCATACATTTATGGACTTGTAGAGCGATTAGGAGTAGAATTTTCTATTGTAAGCTTTGAGAAAAGAGAAAGGCTTTCTGACTTGGAAGAGCTAAGGGCGGCCCTTTCCACTAAGAGCATACAGTGGTATCCTTTGTCTTTCACCCGAAAGCCTCCCGTGCTTGCCAAAGCTTGGGATAGCTATCGGTTTTTCGCCACTGCGGAGAAAGTTCTTCTGGAACATAAGGTGAGCCTTTTCCATGCACGCAGCTATGTGGCGGGATGGGTAGCGCACCGATTGAGTCAGCGGTATGGCATCCCATGGATATTTGATATGCGAGGATTTTGGGCGGATGAGCGGCGTGAAACACGAGCCTGGCCCGCTCACCATCCTTTATACAACTGGCTGTACCGTGTCTGGAAGCGCCGCGAGAGATTTATGCTTCACTCCGCTGCCCATATAATCGTGCTCACCGAAGCTGCCAAAGCAACTCTCAACAGCTGGCAGATACCTTCCCATAAAATCACAGTTATACCGTGTGTGGCGGATTATGAGCATTTCACACCTCACCCAGAGACACGCAAAGAATGTAGGAAGCAGCTACGCATACCATCGGAAGCCTTCGTACTGGGATATGTAGGTTCTTTGGGACCGCTCTATGAACTTGCAGAAATGATACGCTTCTTCAAGGTTTTATTGAAACATAAGCCAGACAGCTACCTGGTCTTTTTCACGCCCAGTGCCCCCGAGATTGTTTATACTGCCGTGCGTGAGGCGAATATACCTTTTGAAAAAATCCGCATTCGCTCGCTAAAGCGTGCAGAAGTACCCCTGTGGAGCAGCATTTTAGATGCATCTATTATCTTCTGTCTTCCAGGGTTTAGCCGAATAGGCTCCTCGCCGACCCGGGTAGCTGAAATGCTCGCTATGAATATCCCCGTCATCATGCAGGCCGACTTGGGAGACACAAAGCAGCTGGCTCGGGACATAGAAGGGATTTACGCCTGCCCCACCCTCTCAGAAGAGAGCTATGAACTAATAGTCCATCAACTACTCCTGCTCAGAGAACGGGGGGAGGTCTACTCCCCCCGTCATACAAGTCAGGCTTTTCTTGCCCTTCCAGTAGGAATACAACGATACGAGGCAGTTTATAGACTTCTATGCCGAACTGCTACCTCGGAGGCTTGCAAAGTGAATGACTACACCTATCAGCAGAGCAACTAATACTACCACCCCTGTAATAATCCAGAAAACATTCCGTAGGGAAGCAACCTCAGAAGGCGGCAGAGTATTCTGTTCTCCTGGGTACACTATAGTTTTCTGCGTAGCGGACGGACTTGCAGCGTTTGCAGAAGCCATTGAAGATTGCGCAGGAGCAGCCACACTATTCAAATACGACCAAATAGACTTTATGTCAGCTTCGCTGAGATCAGTGAAAGGAGGCATAATCTGCTGATTGTACTCCTTAAATACAGCCACCGCCTGAGCATCCCCCGACTGAATAAAAGCTTGCGAGTTTGAAACAAACTTGACAAACCACGCTTCCGACCGACGCTCACTGATGCGTGCCAAAGGCGGGCCTATAAGCTTCTGCTCCAGCTTATGACAAGCCGCGCATCGTTGATTGAAGATGGTTTTACCTTTTTCCGAAGTATCTTGCGCCTGCATAAGCCCTATCAAGGCAAAGGCGCAAATTATGAAGCGTTTGCACCACATAAGCGTATAAGTTTTTGTGTATGTTGCAGTAGTCTCTCATCCTGAGAGGAATACACACCTCTGATACGCCCCTCACAATCTATGAGGATTATGGCATCAGAATGCAAAATCTCTTCTCCTTCTAAAGGTGCCGCCAAAAGCCCAAATACACTCGTCGCTAACTGAATGGCTACCCTCTGAGAAATAGGACGCCAAAATACCCACCGATGACCGGGAACCTTATATGACTCCGCATGAACCCGCAAGTAAGCAGGCGTATCATGGGCAGGATCCAGAGAGATAGAGACCGCGACCAGTCGGTCCGATGAGGGTATAGCCTGCAGCGTCTGGCGTAGGCGACTCTGCAAGCGGGGACACACCGAAGCGCAACGAGTGTAGATAAAATCTAATAGTACCACTTTCCCTTGTAAGTGATAAGAACGAACGGAATTGCCCTCTGCGTCCGTAAGGTTATAGGAAGCAACTATCGGCCATATGGACGCTGAATGGCGGGGTGGTGGCACACTTACCTGATCGTACCACCACCACCCGCCCGCCACCAGTCCAGCCACCCCCATGCCCCCTATTAATAAGAAGAAGCGCTTCATTTTCGGACTTGAACCAGTGGCGTAGGATTGTCAGGGGAATATGGAGGGGCATTCTCGGGCGTACGAAGCGCCTGCTGAAGCGGCATCCAGTAGGAAACTAGTATAAGTATAATGGCGATAGCCAGCCATGGTCTCAGCCTGGCAACAATAGAGGTCGTCGTAGCATCAGGATGAAGACTTTCAGCCGTAGAAAAATACAACTCTCCTGCAGATTGCTGTGCAGGTGCAGCTATAGTCGCTATCCATACCCCAATATATATCAGGAAGGCGAGAAACATAACCGCTCCCCCTATTGCCGCCAAATAGCTGGTGACCACCCAGTCTAATCGGAAGTGTGGCGAGGAAGGGTCCAAATACGAGAGCCCCATATTCGTACGGCGGGGTTGTCCGAGGAGTCCACCGACCATCATCGCAGGAGAAAAAAGATAAATACCCATCATCCACAAGTATGGCACCGCCACATTCCACCCCCGCCCCCGAATAGGTTTGCCCGTAAGCTGGGAAAAGAGTTCAAGGGACATCCCTAAAATAATCAGAAAAACAGGGCCACCCACCGTCATGTGAAAGTGCCCAGAAATGAACCCTGTATTGTGAATGGTCTGATTGAGATTGTAGGAGGCATTCACAAGTCCCGTTAACCCTCCCATAATAAAGATGAGCAACCCAGCCAAACTATAAGCTACAAGCGGGCGTTCCCCATCAAACCAGGGTAGCCTACCTATCCAGCCAAAAAGGCCTTTTGCACCTCTCCGTACCCCGGCATATTCCAAAGAAGCAGCTAATGTAAACGCCGTCATGAAGCTTGGTATTGCCACCCCAAAAGTCAAAAGAGCATGTACTCCCTTCCAGAACCTATCAAACCCAGGCTCAGTGTATTGATGATGAAGTCCCACAGGAATACTGAATATCAAGAACAGTAGGAAGGCCAGACGAGCCGCATACGCCGAATAGAGCTTCCCTCCTGCTTCTTTCGGCAGGATAGTGTAGTATATGACATATGCCGGCAAAAGCCAAAAATATACCAACGGATGCCCAAAAAACCAGAATAGCGTGCGTGCCATAGGAATGTTTATGCTATCCACCCACCCGAGAGACCATGGTATGAGCATGAAGAGGACCTCTATCGCCAAAGGTATCGTACATAAAAACCAGATGATGAATGTGACCAGCATACCCATTACCGCCAAGGGGAGGGGTCGTCCAGGATTTTCCTGCATCCAGCTCCGAAGAAGGGGAATCCAACCCGCAAAGGCAACCCACGAGCCCACCACGAGCAGTGTAGCTCCAATATAGAAAGCCGGGTGCGCCTTCAAAGGAGGATAAAATGTGTAAAGCACATCCGCCAATCCAAGTAGCATGGGTACGGCTGCAATAAGGGTTCCAACCACCATCATCCCCGTAGAGGTAGCATGTACCCAGCCAATCAGCGGTCGCCGCAAATAAAACTGCATCACCGCATTTCCAAAGGCTACCCCAAAAAAGGTCGTCAAAACAACCGCATTAATCACCCCATGAAGTGTAAGGCCTTGATAGTAGTTCAGCCCCGCAAAGCTGCTACTCTGAATAACACCTGCCCTGTACAAGGTCTGCATAAAGCCATGATAAATCCCAAGCACAACCAGAATAATGGGCAAGGTCACTTCTATAATCATGAGGGTCCGCGAAAGCGGAGCAACCTGAAAAGTTTCTCGCGTACTTGTCATAGTAGTGGATGTTTTTATTTGGCTACGAGATATGCTACCATATTTTGATGTGCAGAACCGCAGTATTCATGACATATAATCGGATAAACCCCCGGCTTTTCCAGCTTCAGCGTGTAGGCATTCACAGTCCCGGGGATAGCCATGAGATTGGTATTTGTCCAGCTTACATAAAACCCATGGGTAACATCCGCTGCGCTGAGAAAGATATCCACGGGCTTATTGACTGGAACCTCTACCACCTCAGGCTCAAAACGCCACATGCGAGCGACATAGAAAAGCTGCCGCCGCCCATCGGGAAGGGTATCCACTCTCCCCTCCGAAAAAGGTTTCACATCGGGGGGGAGGCAGGGCGGTACATTAATGCCCTGCAGCTTCGCCGCTGCCAGTAGAGCCAGGAAAAATAGCCCCAGCAGACCCGAAGCCATCATCAGAGTGATTTTCTCTACCCGATCCATAGGCTATCCTCGTTTGAGCATCAGGATATAACTGCTCAACCATATCAGAACGGTCAGAAGTATAAGTAGCCCAAAAAAGGCTAAACTTCCGTACGGGACGAAGCCCTCTTCTTCTCTGTGCAGTGTCGGTTCCATAAGTACCTCCTTTGAGGCAAAGGTACAAGATTTAGTTCAAAAAAAAGTGAAAAACATTACCCCCTCGGCATACACGGGGAAATCGTTTGACTCTAAAGAATAATAGGGATAGGCATAACTTGACTGCCCCGCATAAGTTATCGGACTAATTAAGAAAAACGTGCCACTAAATCGGCTAAACCTAAAAAAGGGATGGAAGATACCCCACCCCACACCTCTAGGCTACTATTGCGATACCGTCAAGCCCATAAAATGGCTCATTCGCAGCAGTTGTGACCGCCTTTCAGCCACTTCCTCCCTTCCCACCGACATAAGCGCGTCGGGCCCGAATTGCTCTACACATAAGCTGGCAAGGACAGTACCCTGTACCACAGCCTCTTTTAGCACCTCTATGTCTAAGCGACCTTGTGCTGCAATATAGCCCATAATAGCTCCTGCAAATGTATCCCCAGCCCCTGTTGGATCAAAAACATCCTCCAGAGGATAAGCTGGAAAGAAAAATGTTTCGCCCTCTTGACTGAAAAGGAGGGCGCCATTTTCACCTTTCTTTATCAGTAAGTAGCGAGGCCCTTTAGCTAAAATAGCCCGAGCACATCGTCGTAACGAATAATCCCCTACTAACAGCCGAGCCTCCTCATCGTTGATGGAAAGAATATCTACCACAGCAATCATCTCTTCCAAAGCCTCCCGAGAACGCTCTATCCAGAAGTTCATTGTATCCATCAAAACCACTCGTGGTCTGGGCACGACTTGGTCGTAGATTCTTTTCTGCAGAACAGGGTCTAAGTTTCCCAGCAGTAAGTATTCAGCTTGGCGATAGGCTGGTGGTATCGTGTCAGGAAACTCCTCCAGTACGTTGAGCTGAGTTTCTATGGTATCCCGCCCTTGCATATCTGCATGATAGCGTCCAGCCCAGAAAAATGATGGACGGCCTAAGTGCCGAACCACTCCCTGGAGATCTACACCGCGCCTTTCTAAACTTTCTAACATGGTAGGCGGAAAATCATTTCCGACAATAGAAACTACCCCCACAGGCTGCACATATTGGGTAGCTGCCAGCGCTATATAGGTTGCTGCGCCTCCTACGATTCGTTCAGCTCGACCAAAAGGCGTCTCTACCGTATCTAAGGCTAAGGTGCCAGCGACGACTAACTTCATAGAGCAAAGGTAGCCTTATGGAGAATGCCAGACGAGCTTAGAGAACTTATCGCCCGTTCGGAGTAGATACACACCAGATGGTATCTCAGCGGGTAGTTTTATTTCGCTTTGGGAGTCTATGAACCCCTGGCAGATCATTTTCCCCTGCAAGTCGTAAATACGTACAACCTGCGGAAATAAACTGGATTGGCTGCTTGCTTCCCCCCCTATCCCGAGAGAGACTATCTGACTACCATAGCTGAGCTGGTACGCCCCACCCGAATAAATCGCCTGAATCAGCCGCCCCTGCCCATCCCAAAAGTACCGCTTCGGAAAGGCGACACTCCCCAGAAGTTGGCCTTGTAAAGTGTAAGACCGAATAACCACCGAGTCCTCCAAAAGACGACCCGCACCATCATAAGAGAAAAAACGCTCACTACTCATACACTCTACTTGAGAACAAGTGGTGTCACGGGTGTAGCTCAGCTTACCATTAGAAAGGGCACAAAGGAGCTGCATACCACGCCCTACCCTAAGAATCCCCTGCTGTTCATACAATAAAAGAGTATCACATGTGGTCCCGGAGCGCCTCTCGTAGCCGCCTGTAACAACATAGACCTGAGCATCTGGAAGAAACTCCTCCACAATCAAGCTATCTCCCCAAAGCACACTTTCAGACAGAGTAGGATGAGGAAAAGGTAAGGCCCCTTCGTAGTGGCTCCAATCTATGCTGAATATGCCCAGCCAGCTACGCAGCAGGCTGTCCCATTGTGAAGGTCCTTTCCAGAGCATAAATCGCCTTCTCGGTTTGAAAGAGCCAAGCGTGGAGTCATAAATCTCCTCTGTGAAAGCGGCTCGGTGAGACTCAGGATAATCTATACGCCACCGTTCGGCAGGCGCATAGGGTAAATACACAACATACAGACGCAAGCGCCGAAGCGAGTCTATAAAGAAGCTATCGCGGCGAAATAGGGTGCTCTGACCTGCATTCAGTCGCCAGAGATGCGCTGTCCATCCCCCTGGAAATGTCCAGCAGTCAGCATACAACGTATCCCCATGCCCCACAAAAGTGATTCTATCTGGAAGGGGTTGGGCTGAGAGAAGTGTAGCTCCTATGAAAAAGTACCGCATATGGCGTAAAATTAGGAAGGCCAAATAGGCTGGGAGCTTCGAGCACAACTAACTTCTACTAATCGTCGGCATCGTGTATGCCTTCGCTTTGACATGGCTCAAGCACACACCGAAGCTTTATACCCTCCTACCAAGAAAACACATACCTGCTTTCTACAACTTGATAAGTGCGCTCGGAATGTACCCTGAAGCTCCCACCCAATATAATCCAGATGGCAACCCAGACAGATCAAGCTGTACGCCAGAGGAATTGTACAACATCCTACGCAAGATGCGGCCTTGATTATCCATCAGATAAACCTCCTCCACAGGAAGGCTGCTCCGTATGATGACCTTATCATAGGTTGGATTGGGATAAAGGATGAGGCCCGTCGCTTCCTTTCCTCCTAAGGGTACTCCTGCGGAGGTAGTAGTAGAATCCACGTAAGTAATCCCATCGGACCACATGACAGGACCAGTAAGCCCAGCTTGATTGATAGCTCGCACACCGAAGTAATAAGTCTGCCCATCCAGAAGACTTAGCCCTATGTGAGTGTGAGATAGCGCCAGGTTAATAGGCGTCCAGTTTGCTACATCTGTGAGCCCAGCGGCGGTACCGATGGCGTATTCATAAGTGGCCAAACCTGAATGCGGATCACTTACAGGGGTCCAATGGGCTGAGAGCTGGGTATTATCATAAGTCAAGTGCGCATCACCTGGTCCGAGTCCATCATACACACTGTCAGGGGCTGCGGGTGGCGTCCAATCCACATCTACGCTTGCTGAAACGATCATTGAGAAATGTCCCACCCCATCCAGCACTCGGCTGAAAAGGGTTCCCCCTGGCGTAGAAGGCGCGGAATTTTGAGCGGCAAGCTGTCCCGCAGCGCCTACGGTCAAATTTACCTGATCATTATCCCTACCTCCCCAGACTTCTACAAAGTCCCATACAACCTGAGCTTGATTAGTGCGCAAGCTGATGTAGCTACCCGCATTCAACGGGGTATCATCTATCCATTCCGTCAAAAAGGTTCCGTTTATCCATACGCCGATGTACCCCTCATCATACACAACTTCTACGAGATATGTCGTATCAGGGAGTAGAGAGAAAGGAACCGTCTGTCGCACATACAGCGTATTCCCGATAGTCTCATAAATCTGAATATCCTGGGAGTCATACCGCAACCATATGAGATAAGAGTCCCCCCTCTGCTGCTGGATAGGATCACTTACAAGGATATGAAAGCCCCATCTTCGGTTTCCAGAGGCGTTCGTGAGACGCGCCTGTACGCGGTAAAGGTGATAGGCGCCCTGAGCTACGAGATGATAATAGTCAGTATTGAGGTGGGTCGTATCGGTTTGACTCAAAAATCCTCCCCCAGAGCTCCAAGTCCCTCGGTTAGCCGTCCACGAAGAAGCTGTCATATCAAAAGTCTCATATAGAAAACCGCTATTTGCTTGCCCGCGCCAAACGGCCCCATCCCGATATACGGGTAGGTAAAAGCGTTCCGCAACTCCACTCAAAGCGTCGCTCTCTGTGAAAGTTTGGACAAAATCCTGAGTTTTCCACCCGGAGACCGACAGCGAAGCCGTAGGTGGAGTAAGGTCTATCCGAGCTTCACCTACCGCCCCAGGAGCCCATAAACTCTGAGCATCTCGCACCTGAGAGAGGATGCGTACGACAGGCTGGCTCGGTGAAGGGCTTTCATACCGAGCGTGTCCCGATGACCCCACTTCTACCGTGAAAGTTGTGCCTCGGCTTCTATATACCCGAAGTTCATCGTAATCTACCACGGCATTCCCCGTACGCAAGGAAACATATCCGCCCGCAGATAAAGGCGAGGGGTCTGTCCATGTCGCCACCAACTGATTATTTATCCAGATGCGTATCTCGCCGGTGGCAGGGGCATACGTCGCTTTGATGTCATACCAAGTGTTAGCGACAAAGGGGTAATTCTGCTGATATTGAGGTGAAGGAAGGACATTCCCAGTAATCCGATAAATCTCTATCCGCTGATTATCCACACGAAACCAGAGGAGGTAGGAGTCGCCTCGCTGGGTCTGGGTCGGGTCTGATGCAAATATGTGGAGTCCGGCGCGCCGATTTGTCCCAGAGCCACCTATACGCATGCGCCAGTGGTAGAGCCATTCAGTAGAGGCACCTTGCTGGAGGGGAAAGTATAAGTTGGTATTGCCATTCGTGCCATCGGTTTGTGTGAGAGTATCATTAGCCACGCTCCATGTGCCCGATGAGGCTGTCCATCCAGGTGGAAGGGTACTTCCGACAAAGTCTTCATAGGCGAAACCTTTATTTCCCGCAGCACTCCATCGGCTTCCGTCATAGTCAGCTATACAGACATATCGCTGAGCGATGCCTACATCATCGGTGTCTTGAAAGGCTACGCGAAAATTCCGTCCATACCATGCCTGCAGGTTGGAAATCATGGTTGTAGGAGGTGTCTGGGTCTGAATACAATTCCACGTGGCGAGCCAACCTCTGTCATTTGTAGCGTTATCAGATTTGAAGCGGAAAGTCAAGCTGCCAGCCGTGCCAGTGACGGTGCCAGGGGAAGTAAGACCCGTATAGCTTCCGATCAGCGGACTGCTAACATTTGGTCCATTGTAGATAAAAAGGGTATCGTACCCTACTTCCAAGCGAAAATCATGAAAAGTAACCTGCACCTGACTGGCCCCTGTGGGAGCTAAGGTCCACGTCCAGTTCTCTCGGTTGAAATAGTTTCCCCTGGTGCCCCCCATATCAAAAAGGGTGTCCTGACAAGCGATAACGGCACAATCTGTGAAGTGGTCGCGCAAAGCTCCCCACAGTTCCATACGGGGTCTATCATAACTCAGCGCCCACATACCGACGCCACCGATTCCCTGCATATTGACAGTTCTGTATGTCCAAGCCAAACTGAGGGAGTCATGCCACCACGTTTGATACCACTGCCCACCACTCTGATACATAAAGTAGCGGCTACGAGAATGGGAGTCCCAATTCCAGCCGTAGGTATTCGCCTCAGAGTACGCCTGAGCGTAAGTACGACTAACGCCACTACCTGTGGTACTGCTGGGGAAGGTATTCGCACTAGTGGGATACCGAAAGCCATAATAAGGCACGCCGAGAATAAGCTTGGAGCGCTGAGCACCCACTGCAAGGTAATCTATAATACTGCGGCTATTACACCGACTACCCCAAATACTCCCTACATGGAGAAGTCCCGTCGGACCAGCGGTAGATGCAGTACTCCAGTAGTAATCATATCCCATGATGAAAAGCTGGTCACAAATGTTTGAGAGTGCCGTCACATCAAACGCATTATTCCAATCTACTGCGGGAAGGGCTACGGATAGTTTAGCTGCTGGACGGCGACGATTGAGGGTATCGCGAAGCTGCTGCATGAAATTTGTGAAGTTACTTCGCTGAGCGCCGGGTAGTCCCTCAAAGTCTATATTGATGCCGTTCGCATTTCGTATAGCAATCAAATGAATAAGGGAGTCAATACATCGCAGGCGAGCAGTAGGATTAGTGAGAAAGTTGCTAAGGTTTGTCCCACCAAAGAGAGAGGCGCAAAGCTGGACCTGAGTGCCATTAGCCTGGGCTGTGGAAACAAGAGAAGTCGTCCGCCAAGTATTAATAACAGACGGATTAGCATAGGAGCCGGTCGCAGGGTCCACTTCGTATGAGAAAAATACGACGGTTGAGAGAAGGTTCCACTGATAAGCAGTGAAAGCGGTACCAGCCCAGTAGGGATGGTAACCCATAACTTGCTTTTTGAGCATACAAGAGGAACCGCTTCGGAAGGTCACCACAGGACCGGTGTATCCATTTACACTATCCCACTGTCGCTCGGTGAGATGCTGGAGGGGCTTGTATTTAGCTGACTCTATCTGATGAATAGACAAGTACGGCTGCGCCAGGGCTATACCTACAGCTGCGACTAACCGATAAGAGTACATGTGGCAAAAATAGCAGGTGTGCCGATGTCAGGTATTGTTTGGAGTGAGGGAAAAGCTATACCTTTGCAGGGCAAAGGTCCGGTAGTTCAGCTGGTTAGAACGCTGGCCTGTCACGCCAGAGGCCGCGGGTTCGAATCCCGTCCGGACCGCTCGGAAATGAACCTAACGCCCGAAGCGGCGGCGAAGCGGATATCTGAGCTGATTGCAGAGATTAGTGAGCACGATTATCGCTATTATGTCTTAGCTCAACCCACTCTATCCGACAGTGAATATGACCGTCTCGTACAAGAGCTGCGCAGTTTAGAGGAGCGGTTTCCAGAGCTGAGACGGGCTGATTCGCCGACCCAACGCGTAGGCGGTACGGTAACCAAAGAGTTCCCCGTCGTAGCCCATCGCCGCCCCATGCTTAGCTTAGACAACGCCTATACCATAGAAGAACTCCGGGACTTTGAGAAACGGCTAACACGACTGCTTCCCGATGCTTCTCTTTCTTACATCGCCCAGCTCAAAATAGATGGGGTAGCCGTCAGCCTCCACTATAAAGACGGTATTTTTATCCAAGGGCTCACACGGGGCGATGGCTTACAGGGGGACGATATTACGCCCAATCTGAGAACAGTCCGGGACATCCCGCTCCGCTTGCGGGGCAAAGCCCCTTCATACTTAGAAGTGCGAGGCGAAGTGTATATGCTGCGCTCAGAATTCAATCGCATCAATAAAGAACGAGAAGAGCTTGGCGAAACTCCCTTCATGAATCCTCGCAATGCCACCGCTGGCTCCCTCAAACTCCAAGATTCTAGTCAGGTCGCTCAACGCCGACTCAAGTTCTTGGCTTACTTCGCTGATGGGGAGGGACTGCCTGACTATGATCACGAAATAATGGCTCTCCTTGCACAATGGGGCTTCCACGTGGTAGAAACGGGGGGACCATTTAGTATGAATGAAGTAGAAGGGTTTATTGAGCGGTGGGCAAAATCCAAAGCGACTTTGCCATATGACATAGATGGAGTCGTCATCAAAGTAAATAACCGCGCGCTCCAAGCGAGGTTTGGCGCCACAGCGAAAGCCCCCCGTTGGGCCATAGCCTTCAAATACCAACCAGAACAAGCCATAACTGAACTCCAAAAAATCACGTATCAAGTAGGACGCACTGGCTACATTACCCCAGTAGCGGAGCTCAAGCCCGTTAAGCTCGCTGGAACTATCGTCAAACGCGCTTCTCTTTACAACTATGATGAAATAGAGCGCCTCAACCTCCACCTCCCTGATGTCGTAGTGGTAGAAAAGAGTGGAGAGATTATCCCGAAAGTGATCCGCACTCTGCCGGAGAGGCGCCCTTCCACAGCTCAGCCGGCTGACCCGCCCCAAACGTGCCCCGAGTGTGGCACACCCCTTATACGCCCCGAAGGCGAAGTCGGACGATACTGTCCCAACTATAAACACTGCCCCCCCCAAGTGATTGGGCGATTGGAGCATTTCGTCAGTCGGAAAGCCATGAATATCCAAAGCCTCGGTGAAAAAATCCTCCGAAAGTTGTACGAAAAGGGCTTGGTAAAAAGGTTCAGTGATTTATATGCACTCAAGCCGGAAATCTTGACGAATATAGAGGGTTTTGCAGAAAAAATGCCTCATAAAATTGTTCAGAACATTCAAGCCTCTAAGAGCGTGCCCTATCCAAGAGTCTTATATGCCCTCGGAATCCGGCATGTAGGCGAAACTGTTGCCCAGAAACTCGCCGAGGCCTTTCCCACAATCGGTAGCTTATACGAAGCTTCGGAAGAAGCCATCGCCAAAGTCTATACTATAGGGAGCGTGATAGCCCGCAGCGTTTATACCTACTTGCATGACAAAGAGAACTGGGAGGAGATTCAGCGATTGCGCTCCATCGGGTTGCAGTTCTCCGCACTTTCTGCCGCTCGTCCTTCTGCAGGCCTTCCCCTAAGCGGAAAGCGACTATTAGTAAGCGGCACCTTTGAAGGCGTTTCGCGCGACTCTCTAATCGCCTACATTCAAGCACATGGGGGCATTTATGCCAGCAGCATTTCTAAAAACTTAGACTATCTCGTGGTAGGAGAAAACGCCGGCCCCTCTAAGTTGGAAAAAGCCCGAAGACTTGGAATAAAAGTTCTTTCCTTGCCTGAGCTGGAAGGCTTAGTAGGAAAGCCTGTACGGGAATAGACGGTGAAATGAGGCATACTGGAGGGTAAGCGAGGGGGGAGTAGCGTTTGCAGGTGCTACCCCCCCTGAAATACCTCCTCATCCCTTCTGCGCATAGAAGAGCTGCTCCCAGGCCCGTTCGCGCTCCTCTGCCTCAGTTACGTAAGGGATGAAATAGGCGATATTCAGAAGCAGCCAGTTCAGCAGACTGGCGGGGAAGTGGGTCGGACGCACAAAATCCACAAATAACACTGCCCGCAATCCGTCGGTATCGTTGCGGACTTCATGATCAAAACAGTCGTCAAAAATCATAACCTTCCCCTCTTCCCAGTGCAGCTTTTGATCATGCACCCGGATCCAGCATTGTTCTCTCGGCTCGGGAACGATAAGCCCCAAGTGCAATCGTAAAACACCATTGTAAGGTCCTCGATGAGGCGGAATGTACTTGCCAGGCTCTAAAATAGAGAAAAACGCTGTGCGGATTCCCGGAATGCGGCGTAAAAGACGAGTAGTCTCAGGGCACATCTCAGTATTCCGCTGACTCCAACGCCCATACCCACAAAAGAGAAAAGTTTTCCACTTTTTATCCTGGGTAATCGTACGCACTTCTGGAACAACTTCATGAAAAGCAGGCAGCTCGTCTTTGCGCAAAAGCACCTTTTCTAACTCTGACCGAATGAGGTGCCAGTTGTCCTCCAACTCTTTCGCCCAGGGAAAAAGAGCTTTATCATAGACTGGAGGATTGCCATGAACGGAAAAACGAGCATTGACTTCCTCAACGAAGTCTACGATACCCTGAATTATTCGCTCTTTCAAGGTCTTGGGGCGATTGAGAACGCCCTTGTAAACCCGACTAGCCATGGGGCAAAGTTATTTATATGTGAAGACTTTCAGCTCATCTGAAGTAGATAACTTTTGAGAAAAGGCTCTATTTCCCCGTCCAAAACGCTCTGTGCATCACTGGTCTCGTAATCTGTACGCAGGTCCTTGACCAGCTTATAGGGATGGAGAACATAGCTGCGTATCTGCGAACCCCACTCAATAGGGCGCTTCTGCGCCTCAAGCTTAGCTCGTTCTTCTTGGCGCTTTTGAAGCTCAAGCTGATATAATCGGCTTTTGAGGAGTTGGAGGGCCTTTTCACGATTTTGGTGCTGAGAGCGTTCTTGCTGGCAAGCCACGGTAATTCCTGTGGGTATATGCCGCACCCGAACAGCTGTTTCCACTTTATTCACGTTTTGTCCACCATGGCCACCCGCTCGGAAAGTATCCCACTCTAAATCATTTGGGTCTATTTTGATTTCTATGCGGTCATCCACCAGTGGATACACAAATACCCCTGCAAAGGAAGTATGCCTGCGTGCATTGGCATCAAAAGGGGAGATTCGGACAAGCCGATGGACGCCATTCTCGCCTTTGAGGTACCCATAAGCGTAGGGAGCGTCTATCTCTATGGTGATATTCCGGTACCCTGCCCCATCCCCTAAGAGTTCATCAACGATGGTAGCTTGCCATCCTTTTTTCTGAGCATACATCATGTACATGCGAGCCAACATTGCTACCCAGTCTTGGGCTTCTGTACCGCCTGCGCCAGCGTTTATTTCCATGACACACCCATAAGCATCTTCAGGCGCAGAGAGCATTTTCTGCCACTCTAAATCACCTATGGCTTGTTCTGCTTCAGAAAAAATTCTGGATAGCTCTGACTCATTCATCTCGCTGGACTTATACAGCTCAAGGGCCATTTCTGCCAGCTCCACAGCCGAGGCTGCAGCGGCGTATTTGTCTATCCACTCTTTTTCCGCCTTAATCTGCGCCAGAATCTTACGGGCCGCCTCTGGGTCCTCCCATAAATCAGGAGCCTGACTGCGTATCTCCAACTCCGAAACTATCTCTTCTCTGCGAGGGATGTCAAAGAAACCTCCTTAGCGCGACGAGGCGCTCCTTTAGGGCTCTGAGGGCTTCTTGGGTCATAGCTGCAAAGGTAAAGAACGGCCAAATCAAGTCTGAAGCTGTAAGAACCGGCTGAATATGAGACTTCTATCACTCAGTTGGCTGGTTTTCACCCCTTCATCGGAAAGTTTATCTCCCTCAATACTTTACACCGCTTCTGGGATATATGCCCACTCATAGAGCTGTCCAAATACCGCAGCTGCCGCCTCTGAGAGCCGCATAGGAGTAAGTGCCCTAACTGCCTCTCGCCACTCGGCTTCCTCCACAATCCGACCTATATCCAATAAGCTACGCCCATACACATTTATGCGATAAGTCGGACTCTCCCACACCAGAGCCTGCTTGCCAAGAAAGCTGCGAGATAACTCTGAAAGAAAGCGTTGAGATATGGGTTTTTCAATCAAGCGATTGAGTTCATTCCGTATAATCTGTCGAGCGCGATTGAAGGACTCAGGCGATAGCCCAGTATAGATGCCCCATACGGCCTTTTCTGAGTAGCTATGATAAAAGCCGTGGATTGAATAAGTCCAACCATACTTCTCCCTCAAGATGAGGCTCAAGCGACTACTCATTCCCCCTGCCAGGCCATGTAATAGCAGTTGAACCGGCATACTTCCTTCCCAATCGTAGATAACTGGCGCTAATCCTCCAATAATCAAATGTGCTTGTTGAGTGTGGCGCTTGACATGGCGAATGGTAGGAGGCGCTATGTCTTCCTCAGCAGTCAGAGGTGCGCTAAGATTTCCCAATCCCAATACTTCTCTCCAAGCACTACGATGGATATACTTGAGCATATCCTTTTCGGAGAGTGGGCCCGTCAGAAGAAATACGAAAGAGGAACGCCGGAGATTTTCTCGGTAGAAGTTTCGCAGGTCCGCAGAAGAAATAGAACGCACGGAATCAGAGTAGCCTATGATAGGATGCCGTAATCCCCCCTGCGTAAAAATCTGCTCCTCAAAGTGATCCGCAAGAGACTCTTCGGGGATGTCCTCATACATTGCCATTTCTTCTAAGATGACCTCCCGCTCCTTTTCTACCTCAGTGTCAGGAAAGGTCGCTTCATAAGCCAGTTCGTAAAGCACAGAGAGGGCTATACTTAGTTCATTTGGGGCGATTCTAACCTCTATGCCCATTTTATCTTTTGTGGTAAATGCGTTTAGTTCGCCGCCCACCCTCTCTATTCGGTGGAAAATGGACTTGCCTGGACTTTTTTCGGTACCCTTGAAGAGACTATGTTCTAAAAAGTGCATCAGCCCCTCCTTCGCAGGTGGGTCATGCCGGCTACCGACATTCCACATGACGACTGCATAAATACTGGAAGCATGAGGACGCCGCCAGTACCAAATGCGAGGAGCTATTTCCTGCACAGAGAGCAAAAGTATCGTCAATCAGTGATACGCTTCATCTCATGTCGCCTACTCGTAAAAAGGCTCCCTAAGTGGGGACGGGTGAGGATGCATGAATATAGCGCGGCGGCTGCTCACCCTTACGCCGATAAAAATCCGTGGGAAAATATGCAGCCTCGGGAGCCTCGCCTGGGCGAAGTTCAGGTGTAGCGAAGACGATTTTCCATCCATCTTCTGAAAGCCTCTGCAAGGCATACTCATACAGCTCCTCAGAGTCGCTACGAAAAAATAACTCCCCCTGAGCACGCAGGATAGTGCGGTATATCCGCAAAAAACGCGGATGGAAGAGCCGATGCTTTTCATGGCGCCTTTTAGGGTACGGGTCAGGATAGTTGAACCAGAGCGTAGAGACTTCTCCCGGACCGAAATAAGCCTCCATAGTAAGAGCGTCCCCGTGCCAAAAGCGCACATTGGATAGCGAAGCTGCAGCGGCTGCTCGGCATCCAGACGCTAACCTATCGGCTCGTCTATCTAAGCCGATTATCAGAGAGTCAGGATACAGCTGCGCTAAATACACAGCAAACTCCCCTTTCCCACAACCTATCTCCAAGATTAGGGGTGTCGTCTCAGATCCCCCCAAAGTAGAACGCCAAGAGCCTTTAGAGGGGACTCGCTCCCCATACAGAGCATATGTAGAAGCAAAATATCGCCGCTTTTTCTCCTGCTTACCCAGCATGAGGCAAAGCTACTTTATACCTTCGCTGCATGTGCAGAATTGGGGGGCTGTGGAGTCGGGGAAATGCTCTTCCAGAACCGCTATTACTCAGACGGTTACGGCAGATGTCTCAAATCCAAGCTCATGGAGGCCCTGACGGCGAAGGTTTCTGGATACATCCTGAAAAACCTCTCGGTCTCCTGCACCGAAGGCTTGCGATTATAGACTTATCACCCGCCGGAGCTCAACCGATGGCTCGTGGTCCCTTGACCCTTTCTTACAATGGCGAAATATACAACTATTCTGAACTGCGCCAGACTCTCATCCAGAAAGGCTACGTATTCACCAGCGGCTCTGATACGGAAGTGCTTTTACACGGATGGCAAGCATGGGGCCCGGACCTCCTACCTCTCCTGCGCGGAATGTGGGCTTTTGCTCTATGGGATGGGGCAAGCCTATATCTCGTCCGAGACCGCTTCGGTGTCAAACCGCTATTCTACGCCCTCCAAGAAGCAGAGCTGCTCTTTGCCTCAGAGTTGCCCGCTATATTGATAGGATTATACCGGAAGCCAAGCCCTTATCTACCCGCTTTGCCTCAGTATTTAGCTTATGGATTTATCCGAACGCCATTTACATTTTACGAGGGGATACGCCAGGTGCCTCCAGGAACTTATTTGAAAATCACAGAAACGGATGTAACAGAGCATAGATGGTGGAACCCTCGCCCCTACTTCTTCTCTGAGAAGCGCATCATTCCAGACGACGCCATAGAGAATGCACTCTGTCAAAGTTTTCAGCGGCGATTGGTCTCTGATGTACCAGTAGGGCTTTTCTTGAGCGGTGGCATAGACTCTTCCCTCGTGGCAGCCCTGCTAGCCAAACGAACCAAGCAGCCCTTGCCTACCTTTACGATTGGATTTTCGGATGCAGCATATGATGAAGCCCCCTGGGCAGCACAGATTGCTGAGCATTTAGGCCTACCTCATTATACGCTGTATATTAGTGATGACGAACTGCTGACACGCATAGAGAGGCTTCCAATGCTCTACGGACAGCCTTTTGGAGATGCCTCAGCCTTAGCAGTAGATGCCTTAGCATATTTTGCCAGACAGCAAGTCAAAGTCGCTCTCTCTGCCGATGGAGGGGATGAGCTATTCGGGGGATATGTGCGCCACTTTCTGCGTATAAGACCGGCTCAGTGGATAGCCCGAGGGATGCGTTTGCTGGGATTATCCCCTTCATGGACTGCTCAGCTCTTATCTAACAGAAACTTTCATAACCTACCCACCAAGCTCTTCAAGCTCTACCATTTTCATGGGAGGCACTATGGCGAGCTGGTACAATCCGTACCCGAAGAGGCTATACAAGCGCTCATGACCTCTAAACTGCCTGCCATACCTTACCATTCCGAGCCCTCCCGCTGGGACAGCCTAAGTGCGCGCCAATATTTGGACTTGACAATATACCTACCTGACGATGTCCTTCAAAAAGTTGACCGTGCTACGATGGCGCATGCCTTAGAAGCCCGAGAACCATTTTTAGACCCAGAGCTGGTAGAGATAGGAGGTATGCTCCCTGATGAAGACAAACGATATAAGCGTGTCCTGCGCCGATTACTAAGCCGATACCTCCCCCCTTCTTTGTGGATGCGACCCAAACAGGGCTTTGCCCCTCCTCTCGCCAGTTGGCTAACCGGCCCTTTACAGACGCAGCTTGAATTTTTTATCCTGAGTGAAGAGAGCCCACTTTATGAACTTGGACTGCAGAGAAAGGCAACGCAGCAGCTGTATTCGGCTTTTGTCCGAGGGGAAAGGGCTTTCTCAATACTTTTCTGGCACCTGCTGACCCTGGGCAAGTGGGCTCTGTGGTACGCTACCATATCTCCAGCAGACGATAATCCACACCCGGCCAAAAGTGTGCTGGCTTCGGACCAGCATACTTCTTGAGCCACTCTGGCAAGCGCACCCGCTCTTCGGGATAAGCTCGTACGAGCCATGCTATTTGACGCTTACGGATGAGTTTTTCTATCTGGACGGCTCGAGTTTCCTGAACGGAGAGGCGCCTGCGAACCAGAGATGCATTCATCCCGCCCCCAAAGCCTTCTATGCCCGGTAGGCCTTTGATATAGCGACGCTTACCTTTATCTTGTTGAGTAGAGTCAGACACCCACACCTCTAGCTGCTTAAGAGCCCAAACTTTTCGGCGCTCTAATCTCGGTTTTTTGAGGGGGCGACCTTTTTTGTCATAAAAATGTGCAAATACATGGGTTCGGTAGCCCATCACATAGCCTGCGACAGGTACTCGTCCGTAGCTTTCTGTATTTACCCATTCGCCGATAGAAACACCACTGTAAGCACTGACGACTTCACAGTGCTTTTTATGATTGGTGAAAATATATCGCAAATCATGACCGAAGCGCTCCGTAGCTGTCATAACCCCGCGACGCTGTGCATCACAGGGTACATCGTAATCTTTAGGTGAGCGATGAGCTATGTTAGGAGTAGAGCAGGTGTATCGGTCAAAATTTTTGTGTGGAATGGGCGGCGGCGCACAAGCTTGCCGCTCATAATACCGTGGAGATCGGTGGCTGATCTGAGTTTCCTGACAGGTGTATTTATCAAAGTTTTTGTGTGAAATGGGTGGCGGGCCACAACTCTGCCGTTCATAAGACTGAGGCGGGCGATGTCTGACAGACGGCGATTCGCAGGAGTATTTGTCAAAGTTTATGCGAGGGATGGGCTGGGGTTTGCAACTCAGCTGCTCAGCATAGTCATTATGCGGTATAGGTGGCGGCTCACATCCTGAACGAGAGGGACGACGACGCTTGAGCCGCTTTTGAGTGTAGAGAGCACCCTCAGGAGCAGCTTTATGACGCTTCTTAACCTCCTTAGGGCGGTAATACTCCGCTCTCGGTGAATGGGTAGGAGCTGGAAGAGGAAATGCAAGTCTCTCTGAAAGAGGCAAAGTACGCCGTCTGAGAGTATGTTCTGGCAAGGTGAGATTCTCCGCCTGCTGCGCGTGACGAGTCTTACTTTCCATAAACTGCTGCCTCTCCGCCCTTGATAAACTCCGCCGACTTACACGCCCCTGAGCTATACCAAACCGCTCTGTCCGCTGACGATGTCTCACAGAAGGTTGATATGGAGAAAATGCCTCCTGCCGACTCAGGGGTTTATGCCGGGGAGAATAAACCTCCATTCGAAGGCGCTCATAACGCTTCGGTCGTTTGGGGTACCCAAACCTATCTACCCGTGTCTCAGCTCTGCGCAAACTGCGGCGGCGAGGTTTTTCGTCTTCTACCCTAACCTTCTCACTACAAGAAGGGCCCGTACATTTTTCTCTGGAGCGGAGCCGCTGAGCCCACAATAGGCCATAAGAGAATAAGAGAATACCCAAATAACGCGCGTATAACACAGCTTCCGCAAATATCGCTACTCCTGAGGATTACATTTTCCACGAGTCTGTCAACTAAGTGGAAATCTGCTGGTATAGAATAGCAAAAAGCCCGCGCTTTTGCTTACGAACGCATGAGACAAAGCTTAATCCTTCACTCAATCTAAAAATACACCAGCCCAGCAAGCAGACAAAAGGGACGCAAAAGCTCCACCGAGAACGGCACGCAGACCGAGCTCTGCCAGCTCACGACGACGATGAGGAGCTAAACTCCCAATACCTCCTAACTGAATAGCGATGGAGCTGAAGTTTGCAAAGCCGCTTAGAGCATAGGTAGATATTACCCGTGCCTTTTCACTTAGGGCGGGCATCTGAGCTAATTTTGTATAGGCTATAAACTCATTGATAACTATCTTTTGTCCGATTAGGGCGCCGACCCCAAGACTCTCCCCCCAATCCACTCCAATGAGCCATGCAACTGGGCGAAATACTTGTCCGAGTAACCATTCCAAAGACAACCCTGGATAAAGTCCTCTGGAGCTCTGGGAGATCCACGTATTCAGATGGAGAAACTCGCCTAAGCGGAAAAGAAGATAGTTCATCAGGGCGATAGCAGCGATGAAAGCCAAGAGCATAGCCGCTATATTGGCTGCGAGACGCAAGCCGTCTGCGGCTCCCTGGGCAAGCGCTTCCAAGAGATTAGCTGCTGAGACATCAGAAACGACTTTCAGGGGCTTTTGATGCACTGTAGGATCGCTTTCTGGTAGGAGAATCTTGGCAAAAATCAAAGCAGCGGGGGCATTCATAACCGAAGCTGCCATAAGGTGAAGGGCAAACTTCTGGCGCATGAGAGGGTCATTTCCCCCCAGAAACCCTACATAAGCCGCCAATACCCCCCCAGCCAGCGTAGCCATGCCGCCCACCATGATAGCGAGTAACTCTGAGCGAGACAAACCCCCAATAAACGGACGAATAAGCAAGGGGGCTTCCGTTTGCCCGAGGAATATATTTGAAGCAACGCACAGACTTTCAGGACCAGAAGTGCCGAGAGTTCGGCGCATCACCCACGCAGCCGCTTGAACAACCACTTGGAGCACTCCCAGATGATACAGTGCCGCCGTAAGGGCAGAGAAAAATATCACCGTCGGTAAAACCTGAAGAACGAAGATAAATCCGAAAGTCTCTGCATATTCGGGACGAACAAGATTACCGAAGAGAAACTCAGCGCCCTCATGTGCGAAATCCAGTACCCGCACAAACCCCCGACTCAGCCACTCAAATCCTCTACGAACAGCGGAAACCTTCAAGACCAGCCAGCCTACCCCCGCTTGCAAGAGTAAGCCCCCCAAAATGACTCGCCACATAATAGGTCGCCGCCTTTCGGCAGCGACCCATGCCAGTATCAATAAAACGGGAATTCCTACGAGGACCTGCATCAGTTTTCAGGCTCATCTCCGGCAGCCTCAAGCCTGCGAAGCTCATCTCGTAACCGAGCAGCGGTTTCGTAATCTTCCTTTGCCAGAGCCTCTTCCAGTAGCCGCTCTAACTCCTCTTTGGAACTGGAGGAGCGTCGCCGTACGGGAGGGCGAGTGGAAGAAGCCGAACGGCTCTCTTCCTCCTCTTCATCATCTACACTAGGCTGCCCAGCTTTTATCAATACATCTTCTTCGCAATAAATGGGGGCTCTGGCACGCAGTGCCAGTGCGATTCCATCGCTTGGACGACAGTCAATCTCTATCTCTTTTCCTTCGCTTTCCAGCACTAAGTGAGCAAAAAATGTGGAATCCTGCAGCTTATCTATCGTAACCTCTACGAGAGACACCCCCAAGTCGCGCAGTGTATTGATAAAAAGATCATGCGTAAGTGGTCGCGGGTGTTTGATGTTTTCCAACTCTATATTGATGGCATGAGCCTCAGGGAAACCGATTACTATTGGCAGGCGACGCGAACCATAGCGCTCTCTAAGCATAACAACAAATGCATTATAAGGTTCTGTTGGAGACCGGCTTAGCCCAGCTACCTCCATTTCAACCTTTGCCATTCAGTCAAAGGTACAAAAACCCGCTACTCTCTGGAATCAGTTATCCCTGCGTTTGTGGGCATGCGTAGGTTTTACAGGGATGCCGACGTTTGACCTAATTTTGGCAAATGAAGCGTACGATGAGTTCATTAGCAGCATGCCTGATAGGGATTTTGAATGTGAGAGCTTTTGCTCAGGCAAACGAGTTTGGGGTCAGAGGGGGGGTGAGCTTATACCAGTATCGCACTGAATATGCTCAGTTCTACGCTCGAGCAGGTGCGGAAATAGGGGCGACAGGACATATCCAACTTTTTACAAGTCGCAAACTGCATCTCTATCACGCTCTAAGCCCGGGGTTCGGCTATCTCATGGGGCACTCTCGACTACTCTTGGATAGTGCGATATACATCTCTCCACTCACTGGTCGCCCTCTGACAGGAATAGCTCGGGCTCATACCTACACGCATTTTTTGTACTTACAGGGATTATGGCGAATAAGCTTTGAGGAAAACAACGCCTTTTCTCTCGCTTTAGGACCGCAGCTACTCCGACTTTTAGGTCAAACTTTGATGCTCGAGTACGAAACCCAAGATGGGCAACCGATTCAAGAGTGGAATCGTGTAGCCCTCTCTGATGTAGAGAAAGTTATCCCACCGTGGGTAGTGAATCTGACCTTGCAGGGTGAGCTTCGCTTTCGCGAGGGAATAAATAGTAGCTGGTATTTATACTTTCAGACCATACATCAGCTGAATCGCTTTCTCTGGCCTACTGGGCTCTTAGCGGGCATCTCGTGGAAACGGCGGACCTAGCGCAGTAACACAAGCTTTTCTGTGACATAAGCGGTCTCACCCGTAGTAGGATTTCTAACCTCCAACTTATATACATAAACCCCCCGCCCAAGTCTATCTCCGTATGCATCGAGCCCATCCCAGAGGATTTCCTGAGAAAAGTTACCATTTGTAATCACCGGAGCGGTAAGCGTCTGCACAAGCCGCCCAGATACAGTGTATATCGTTACCCTGGCTTCTAATGGCTGACCAGGTTGATTATGCTCGAAGCAGAAGCGGGTAGCAGTGGTAAAGGGATTAGGATAGTTGAAAACTCGCCCAAGTCGGAGTTTATCACGTTCAGCGACGACGAATCGCGTCTCGGCACTTCCTTCTAATCCAGCTAAGTTATAGGCTCGCAACTTCAAAGTATATTCCCCCGCTGGCAGAGCGGAGAAACGATACTCCACGGTACCTTGATTAGGCTGATCCCGCTGGGCTCGGTAATACTCGCTTAGGAAGTAGTCCTTACCGTTCAGTATCGCCTTAAGCTCACGTCCGACAGCCAGAGAGGAGAGATTTATCCCCAAGCTATCGGATATCAATCCTATCAACAAAGGGTCCGGAGGAGTCCAGCTCCCGCTAATCCATGAAGAATCGTTGATATAGACCCGGACAGAAGGCGGCCGTAAGCCCATCAGGGTAGTATCGGGGCAGCATATAACGAAACGATGCTCCGCCCCCGCTGCAGACCGTCCATCAGAACTTTGAGCCCATAAAGAAACCCTTCCCCGTTCAGGGTTAGGCAGTATATCTATAGGCAGATAAAAGCTAATGCTGAACCGCCCCCCCTGGACAGAAGCTTTACCACTGAAAAGCAGTATATCCTGAGAAGTAAAAGGCGTACCACTGATTAGAGTTTGCCGATTGACCACTTTATCCCATAGACGAATAGTGACCTCTCCATTGAAGTCTTGCAGAAGCTGCCCTCCCTGTGTCTGAATCTCCCCCTCCATGTGGATAAGCCTCAAAGGACGCAAAGTATCCGGCAGAAGAGAGTCAGGAGCTTTTGAGCCCAGACGAGTAATCACCACTCGGTACTCGGGAATAGCTATGGGCAGAAGGGGGTCGCCTAAAAAAGCAAATGAGCGGGTATTGATGGCCATCCCTGAGCCCCAGCTGCGGTTTTTCGTTCCCTGCATCAAATCCCCGAAATAAATCGGATACTGCCCCTGGAATCTCTGTATAAGATCAGCATAGAAGTTTTGCGTAAGTGCAAAGTTGAGTGTAGAGAAGACCTTTCGTGTAGAGGTAAGCAGAGCTATGGCTCCACGACGCGGAAGGAATAGAGCTTCTACTCCCCCACTACGAATGCGAGGGTCGTCCCATTTCCCCCATTCACAAGTGGCTGTAACGAAAAAGATATATCGCTGAAGATTCTGCATTTGACGCACCGCAGTCAGAGGAAAAAACTCAAAGCCTTGGAGAGTATATTCATTCCCGTGCCCGACATAATGAGCAATAAACGCCCCAGACCCGAGCTGGGCCATCAGCGCTTCACTGGCTTGGGGAAACACTAACCCAGAGGCACGAGGCTGAGCAGGATAACGGTCTATGTATATCTTGACTTGGTCTAAATATGATAAACCCCGACGCACCTGCTGGGCTATCATTTCTGCTTGCTTAGTGTGATCCCCTCCGTCCTTATAATCAGAAAAGAGGACCAACTTTTGGAACCAGTCGCCTCTGGTCTGAGGATTCCGAAGGTAATCCGTGAGTTTAGCAATATAAGCCTCCAAATCAGACAGAGTATAGGTGGGAATGCGCGCAATCGCTATGTCTAATCCATGGGTCTGAAGCGTTCTATCTCGTGGATCATACCAGAATGCCAACGCCCCTTCTCCCCAAAAACCCTCTGTGTCGTCCAAAAAACCGAAAAAATCATCGCTACCATAAGTACTGGGAGGATAAAAGCTTTCTCTACTCTGATAGGTGGGGAAAAGGGTAGCCCCCGAGGCCCGGAAGTCATAACTCGCAGCCCCGATAATAAGGAGATACTGCGGGCGCGCCTCGGGGACGCCGGCTCGCAAATACAGCATGCGAAGGAAGTTTCTCAGAGCACAGATGTCCGGCCGCCCACCCGAGAACTCATTATACAGGGCCTCGGTAGTAACCACAACACACGGTCCCGCCTCAGGATGAAGCTCACAGAAACGCTGGGCTAGACCTGCCTGAGCCGGAGTGGTGGCTACAATAAATCGAATCCCCTGCAGTGCATGAAGATTTTGATTGGATACTCGCCCTACCACTTGTACATCTTGAGCGCTCTCTAAGCTGAAAGCACAGTATCGGCGTAAAGTGTCCCCAAGGGAAATAAACGAGAATCCCCCTAACTGAGGGGTCACAGAGACAGCGACGGGTGAAACCCCATCGGTAACATCCCATATATACGCAGGCGCAAGACCCTCCCCCATAATCCGCCATAGATTACCAGCGGGTACATGGAAAATGATTTGGCCACTCTGGTACCGAAGAGGATGAATGGCGATGGCTTCTACATAGTCCAGATATCCCTGCTGACTGCCCGTATAAGTAAGTGTGAGAGTGGGAGAAGAAGGAGTATTGAAAAGCACGCGAGAAAATTCCCCCCACTGAGCCTGACGGTTATCGGCAGGACCAGGGATAGCGGGGACCATAACAGTTCCTAAGAGATTGCCTAACCAGCTAATGCTAAACTGGCTACCGGAAAAACTACTCGCTGCAAACTGCACACGCAATCGCAAGGTGTCACATGCAGGCAGAGAGAGCGTCAAGGAGAGCGTAGGATTAGCTGTACTGAGATTTTCGCCGAGCCAAACACGACCAGATTTGACAAGGTTGGTCTGCTCCCGCTCATGAAAATATAAGGTAATCACCCGTTGGCGAGGCTGGGGCACACCACCTGGCGGAGAAGCCGTCGTTATTCGCCGCCCATTCCCCTGATCAAAAGTCAAAAAGTAATAGCAGCTGTCTGAGTAGGGGTTACGCTGATGAAAGTACGGGCGCTGATTATCTGAGTAGGCATACCAGGCGTGCGGGCTCTCAGCCCAGAAGTAGGCAACATCTTGAGCATCCCATCTGCCATCAGACTCTCCTATGAATAGTACGGGCACTTCCACCAAATCATCCGGTTGAGGAGCATTATTAGATTGGGGAAGCGGCCCTCCGATTTGCCCGAAAACTCGGAGAGTCTGCGGATTGACAGTAGATGGATTAAGTCCCAAAGCTTGAAGAGTTTGGGCGGTGATTCGGTAGATGCCTGCTTCACCAGTGGCTATTTTGTACCACACGCCAGTAGACAATACAGACTGAGCGGCAAAGCGGGGCTGAATGCGTCTCAACTCGCCCTCTTGAGTTGGTCGGAGCTGATAAGGCTCATAGTTAGTTCTCAGGCGTAAGAGCTGCCCCGATCGGTGGAGCTGCCACGCATGCCGTACTAGATACTGAATAGCTCGCCCCTGAACGTATATCGGCGGATAAAGGGTATCCCACTGTGCGGGGTACCACTCCTGATTTATGTCCCAAGGTATCCGCTCAATCCATTTACGAAAGTCCCCCGTACTATCTCGCCATATAGGCAAGGGCCTGTGCGACCATTCAAAGCTGCCGTACAGCGGTTCAGCCACATGAGGAGGGAGGTCAATCACATAAGGGTCCCAGCTTACACTTTGAGCCCAGAGGAGAGTGAGCCCGCAGACTAACCGCATGGAGCAAAAATAGGCTCGTGTCCCCAGCAGGATTCGAACCTGCGACCCGCGGATTAAGAATCCGCTGCTCTACCGCTGAGCTATGGAGACGGGCAAAGATAAGAGATTTTTGAGGTATGTTTGCGGTGTGGTAAAGCTCATCGCTCTCGGAATATTCGGGATAGCAGCTTTGGTAGGAGGGGCCTTAGCCGTGGTGCTGAGGGACCCAATCTATGCTGTTCTATCCCTTGTCAAAACTATGATAGGCTTAGCTGCGGTGTATTTTATTTTGGGGGCGGAATATATCGGCGCTATTCAGGTGATTGTGTATGCAGGGGCGATCTTGGTTACTTTTCTTTTCGTGGTGATGCTGGTCAATCTATCGCCTCAGGACATCCCGCCTCTGCCCAGAGGGCTGAACTTGTATGGGCCCATAGCTTTATCCGTTATGTGGATGCTTACCTTGAGCTTAGCTCTGCGTTCAATCTTAGACCTACCTAACCCCGAAGAGGTTCATCATATGCCTACTGATCAGTATCTTTTTGGCACTTTGCCTCCTATCGGTAAAGCCTTATTTACAGCATATGCTTTCCCGTTTGAGCTGCTCTCTATCACGCTGATTGTGGGCCTCATCGGCGCCTCTCTACTTGTGCAAAAGCGTACTGGCGTATGAAAGTAGAACTCCTCTACGCAACATTGACCCTCGCCGCTGGGCTTTTCAGCCTCGGCCTTCTTGGCTTACTTCTTCGGCGGAATATTCTACTCGCTTTTCTCAGCATAGAACTTATGCTAAATGCAGCCAATCTTAACTTTCTCGCATTTTCCCGTTATCACAATGAACCCACAGGTGCAATTTTCGTGCTCTTTGGCATCTGCTTAGCGGCGGTAGAAGCAGTAATTGGATTAGGACTCGTCGTGCGTGTATTTCGTATGCATCAGGATTTAGGCTATACTAATCTATCGGCTCTGCGATGGTAGCTCAGCTTTTACCTCTGGCGATAGGACTTCCTCTCTTAGGCGCCGGCGTTTTGGGACTTGGAGGGCTCTGGTTCCCCGGCCTCCGCTCCCAACGGAATCTTTTTGGAACGGTGGCCACTGGTATTGTTCTGGCTTCGTTTGCCATATTTCTGCTCACATTTTTGAACTATACCGCTCCCTTACAGGTTCAGGCATGGGACTGGATAGTGATTGAGCCTATGCGCCTGTCTCTGCGCTTTGAGATAGACACACTCAGCCTCTGGATGGCTTTGGTAGTTACAGGCATAGGTGCTCTGATCCACTTATACTCCATCGGCTATATGGCAGAAGAAGCCGGGAGCTGGCGCTATTTTGCCTTCTTAAATCTCTTCATTTTTAGCATGCTGGTCTTAGTTCTGGCGGACTCTCTGCCTCTGCTCTTTCTGGGCTGGGAAGGGGTAGGTGCTTGTTCATACTTCTTGATAGGCTACTGGTTTAGTGAAGAAGCGAATGCCCGCGCGGCTCAGAAAGCCTTTATCATGAATCGGATTGGCGACCTTGGGCTACTGATGGGAATGATCTGGCTATATGCAGAAACAGGCACTTTTGATATTGCCTTACTCAAAGGATACATCTTTCCTGCAGATACCGCCACAGGTATCGCTTTATTGCTTTTCTTAGCCGCCACGGGCAAATCCGCTCAAATACCACTCTATACTTGGCTACCAGATGCCATGGCTGGCCCGACGCCCGTTTCTGCCTTGATACACGCAGCAACGATGGTTACAGCGGGCGTCTATCTCGTCGCCCGAATGGACTTTTTATTTACATCCACACCAGAAACCCTTCTACTGGTCAGTGGGATAGGTACTGCGACAGCACTCCTCGCTGGGCTTATCGCCACTCGTCAATATGATATCAAAAAAATCCTTGCTTATTCCACTGTCTCGCAGTTAGGGTTTATGTTTGCTGCGGCAGGTGCAGGCGCCTATATGACTGCTATTTTTCATGTATTTACCCATGCTTTCTTCAAGGCGCTACTTTTCCTCGGGAGCGGTAGCGTGATACATGCTACGGGCACCCAAGATATTAGGGAAATGGGCGGATTGCGACGGATAATGCCTATCACTGGATGGACATTCTGGATAGGCACGCTGGCTATCGCAGGCATCCCTCCTCTCTCAGGCTTTTTCTCCAAAGATGAGATTTTAGCAGCTCTATATGCTCGCGGTAGCGCCGGAGAGACTCTTTACTTCATATTCTGGGCTACTCTGCTGCTGGTTGCGTTTTTGACGGCATTCTACATGGGACGTCTGACCTGGCTGACCTTCGAGGGCGAGTACCGCGGGAAAGGGACGCCTCATGAGTCCCCTACGGTGATGACGTTACCTTTGATCATCTTAGGTGTGGGCTCTGTGCTGGTGGGTCTATTGGGGCTCCCACCGCTCATAGGAACTTCTTGGCTTCGGGAGCACTGGCTTATTCAAAGCATCAAAGAGCCCTCTCTGCCGCTCCTTTCTCACACCAGCGAAGCTGTGCTTCTTATCATCTCGGTAATAATAGCTACGGCAGGATTAGGAGCAGCATGGCTGCTTTTTGGACGGGAGTCTTTATCCGCCGATGAAAGATTATCAAATCAACTCGGTTCTTTCCATGAACTTCTGAATGCCCAGCTGCGGATAGACCGACTCTACGAAAAAATCTTCCTGCAACCATACTATGTGATTGCTGATTTTGCTAAGGATGTATGGACTACGTGGATAGGACGGGGGGCACCGCAGCTGATAGCCATGGTCTTTGAGACGGCAGGACGACTTTTTACTCGCATGCAAGTTGGGTATTTGCCCGCATATGTGCTGTACCTTGCTGTGGCAGGGCTATTGATGATCGTTTGGGTACTCTGGTTGTGAAAACCTTACCTTCGTAGGAAATGGACACCGGCATTCTCCACACCCATCACCTCTTAGCTGTACTTCTATTGGTGCTTGTGGGGGCTCCCATTGTTTTCTCTCAATGGGCTCAGCGTCTGAAAAAGGTTCATATGGTTCTGGATACCCTGCTTGTTTTGACGGGAGTTTATCTGCTGCTAAAGGCACCAGAGGCTTTCAGTCCTCCTTACCTTCTCAAATACATTCTCACCTTGGCGGCCGTAGGGCTGGCTATCGCAGGTAGCCGCCGAAATAACAAACGCCTATCCATAGCGGCGTTTTTCCTTCTGACTTATGCATATGGATTGTCGCTTCAGAGGGACTTTTTCCTCAAATCAGAAGCCCAAAAGGTGGAAAAATTAGCCGTTCAGGCGCCCTCCGTAGCAGAAGGGCAAAAGCTATATTCGGTATTATGTAGTCGCTGCCACGGTAGCGATGGACAAGCAAAGTACCGCAAATCCCCTTCTCTTCACCCCATTCAAAACCCCGATACCAACTACTGGGCTGCCGTCATCCGCAATGGTAAAGGCATGATGCCAGCCCATACCTATCTATCCGATAATCAGATCAGCAGCCTCATTGCTTACCTGAGAAGCTGGCAATAGAGGCTGCTTATTATATTCGCTGCGATGAGACAGATTATACTCTTCGCGGCGAGCTGGATGGGTATTATCCTTGCTCAGAGAATCACAATCAAGGGACGAGTTACCGATGAAACTACTCGTGAGCCTCTAATCGGCGCCAAGATTATTATCTCAGATGGGCAGACGGGGGCTTTGACGGACACGGATGGCCGCTTTGAAGTGCAGGTAGATAGAGCTCCCAGTGTAAAAGTACAGGTAACCTACGAAGGATACGAAGACAAAGTACTGACCTTATCGCTTCCAGCAGACAAGACAGAGATAACCGCAGATATACCTTTACTCCCTAAAAACACGACTATTCAAGAGGTGGTGGTCTCGGCTGCCCGTTACGAGCAGAAAATAGAGCAGGTATCAGTCTCTATGGACTTTGTGAAACCTCGGCAAGTGGAAAATTTAGCTTCCGTAGACCCTATCAAAGCCTTAGAACAAACCCCAGGTGTCTCTACTAACAAGGACCAGCCAAGTATACGGGGGAGTAGCGGTTATACCTATGGGGCGGGCTCACGAGTGCTCCTTCTGCTGGATGGACTGCCCATGATGAGTCCAGACAGACTGAGTACTCAGTTTGATCTCATTCCTGTTGATAACATCAAGCAGATAGAAATAGTCAAAGGCGCCTCTTCTGTACTATACGGGACGGGAGCTCTCGGAGGAATTATCAATGTAGTGTCCGAGGATGTGAAGTTCCAGCCGAGGACGGTGGTACGACTTCAACATCAGATATTTGACTCTCCTCGTCCGCCTGTGGGAGATTGGGACGGGCGCAGCTCAGCGAGTATTTCCGCTGCTCACATTCTCCACGCTCAACGCGTTGATAACTGGGAGGTCGCAGCGCTCTTAGACCTAATCAGGGATACTGGTTTTAGGAAAGAAGGCTTCTCCAATCGTGCCCGAACATGGATATCCATCAAGCATAATGCTCCCTTCTTAGATGGGCTACAATATGGTGTGAGCCTTCAGGCTAACATTGACTCCAGTGCGACCTACATCGCATGGGACAGCTTCCCCGACCGAGCCAATCTACCCGGGAGCGGCTTCTTAACCTATCAGATGCTTCAACGGTACATGATAGACCCATTCATTTCATATCTCACTCCCAAAGGACACCGACACTGGCTTCGCGGACGCCATTATCGTACAGTGAATGACCTCAGCACACCTCAGTCCGGCGGTGCCACCCTACACTACTACGATTACCAGTATGTCCATAACTTACAAAAGTGGGGCAAGGTAATCGTCGGCGGAAACTACACTGAGAATCGGGTCTATGCGAAGGAAGTTTTCGGTAAAGCCCGAGGTAGGCAGGCAGCGGCTTTCGCCCAAGCAGAAATAGACCTTTGGAAATTTCACCTAAGTGCTGGTATCCGCTATCAGTACGAGGACATCAGAGGCGACACCAGCATTCAAGTTCGCCAGGGACAAGTCGTCAAAGGCGAAACGCCTAAAGAGGTAGAGCTTGTAACAATACAAGAGCCAGTTTTCCGCGGTGGTATCACTTTTACACCCTTCCAAGGCACTATCCTACGGGCTTCCTTTGGACAGGGGCTTAGAAGTCCATCCGTAGCAGAGCGCTTCACGACCACGGGTGCAGGAGGTATCACTGTGGTCCCCAATCCTCTGGTCAAAGTTGAACGCGGTTACAGTGCCGAGGTGGGTCTTCGCCAATACATAAAAGTCGGCGAAACCTTCAAAGGCTTCATAGACATATCGGCTTTCCGCATGGAATTCAAAGACATGGTGGAGTTTCAGGTAAACACAGCCGCAATACTGAATGGATATCCTGGACTTCCATTCTCTGCTGTAAATCTATCCAGAGCTTTTATTCAGGGGTTAGAGCCTCTCTGGGGATTGCGATATGAGAAAGGGAAGTTCTACGCGAATCTTAGCGGTGGGCTCACACTCATAGACCCAGTCAATCCTGACGGTAGTAAAGCTCTGGATACAATGAATAATACCGCTGGCGCTTTCACAGTTATCAATACAGCTCTCCAACTTCCCCCTAAAGATGACCCCAGATACAATATTGCTAACGACATTCCCTATACCCTCAAGTACAGGAATAAGCAGATTCTGCGAGGGATACTGGAAGTAGGATATGGAAACTTCTCCTTTACGACCAACTTTCGCTACAGCAGCGGAATCACCAATGTGGATAAGCTCTTCTTTTTGCTGGGTGCACTCAACCCAGATCAGTTGGCAGGCTTAGAGGAGTTTTACAGGGACTATGCCTCTAAGCCATATACCGTTTGGGACTTTATACTGGCTTATGAAGTTGGCAAGACTCGTTGGTCATTCCACATATTCAACGCATTCAACCGAATATACACTACGCTTCCAGGCACGCTCAACGAGCAGCGTAGCTTTGCCTTGCAAGCCGTAGTCAAAATTCAGTGACTTTATATACCTTTGCCGCAGTATGCGATACCTAAAACTAAGTATTGTAGCTGCCGCTATATTGGGCAGCGTGAGTGCACAGGAAGGAGTCAAGTTTGGACTCAGGGTTTCCCCAGGTATTGGCTTTTTCGGCGTAGACTCTGGTGGTCGCACAGTCAAAAACTTATCCGCCTCGGGAGTTTTTGGATTTGGCGGAGGTCTAATGCTCAGCTTTGGCTTCTCTGACAATGTGGCTCTGCTACTCGGCGCTGGCGTGGGCACTGGCGGAGGTAAAATTGAATTCAAACCTAACTATGCCATCATAGGCAGCAACGATACCTTGTCTCTCTCAGAAGCAGGACTTACCTCTGCCCAACAGGTAACCTATAAAATCACCACACTGAATGTGCCCGTATTTATCAAGATGCGCACAAATCCGATAGCCTCTACCCCTCTGCGTGCCAAAGGCATGTTGGGTGGTCAGCTGGATATTCGCGTAGGCTCTACTACTAACTCTGACAGGCCCGTCGTTTCAGCAGACTTCATCGATCAGGACAGAACTCGCACGGGCGCACACTTCGGCACTTTCCTTGCACAAGCCTCTGCTGGTGCTGGAGTGGATATTGACATAGAAGGCGTCGGAACCGTAGACGTCACCTTCCTATACAATCATGGGCTGATTAACTTCTTTGACAAAGACTTCAAGTTTGATGCCACCGTGGGTAGCACGACCTACAGAGAACTGAAGCCCTACCGAGACCTCAAAGGACGCCTGAGCTCCCTCCAGATGCAAATCGTTTTCTGGTTCTAAAATCTACTCTTAGCTTCCACTTCCCTCGCCTCTACTAAAATCCTGAAACGCTTCTTAACGAGTGGGAGGCTGCACAAGCGGCCTCCCATTTAGTTTTTTACAATAACCTTATCCTCTCCAATCACCTGAACGCATCCACAAAGAGCACCACTTCTGGCACTTCGGATAATCGTACAGCAACTACATCTATCCGAGCGGGAAGGCTTTCATAAACGGGATTCTCCGTGAAAAATATCTCCACTGAGCGACGAATCCCCGATTGCTTACCTCTCCTGATAGTGGATTCAGGATTCCAAGGGGTTTGTTGGCTGACTGTCCGAACTTCTACGAAGACCAACTCGCCATCCTGCCATGCCACTATATCTATCTCATAGTTACCCTTTCGCCAACGCTGATAAAGGACCTTATACCCCTGACTCCGAAGGAAATCAGCCGCTATCTTTTCTCCGAGCCAGCCTATGTCTAACTGGGGCGAATCCGTTGGAGCTCTGCTATGAGTTCTTTTTCTCGAGGGGTCAGGTGGGTAGGTAGCTTTATTTGCACGGTGAGGTATAAATCTCCGGGGGGATTCCCTGGCCAGCCCTTAGAGCGCAAGCGGAGAATATGTCCATTCGGTGTCTCAGGAGGAATGCTGAGGCGCAGACGCTGCCCATCCAGATGCTGAAACTCCACATTTCCGCCCAATAGAGCAGTATAGAGCGGTACTATCAAGGGCGCATGTAAGTCTTTACCTTTCAGTTTGAACGTAGGGTGCGGCATAAGTTGAAGATTCACTATTAAGTCGCTTCCCCTCGGACCTCTTTGACGCACACGCAAACGAGTATTAGGTGACATCCCAGGACGGAGCGTAATCTCAATCTCCTCCCCCCCAACTCTTAGGTTCTTTTTAGCTCCCCTGTACAACTCTTCCAAACTGACAGGTAATGAATATTCTGGTGCTACGCCCCGCTGAATAAAATCTTCTCCAAAAAACATTCTGAAAAAATCAGAAAAGCCCTCAAATGGGGAGCCTATACCTTCCCAGCTCATACCTGGACCAGATGCACCTCGTGCTGCCTCTTCGTAGTATTTCCAGTTACTGCCCAAACGGTCGTATTTGGCGCGCATCTCTGGATTGCTCAGCACTTCATAGGCTTCTTGTATTTCCTTAAACTTCTCTTCAGCGGCTTTATTCCCCGGATTGGTATCTGGATGGTACTGACGCGCTAAACGCCGATAGGCTTTTTTTATCTCTTCCGCAGAGGCATCACGCGATACACCTAATATGGCGTAGTAGTCCTTGTAGCCGACGGATGCCATAGCCTGAATTTCTAACAAATATAAAACCATTCGCCATGAAAAGGAGATCATAGACTTTTTGACCGCTTTTTTGTCATATAGTCATAGGCTGGCTGAATGGTACGATTTGTGCGAATAAACCTACATGCAATCAAACCAAAAACAAACGCCTATGAGTAGCATAGTGCGACTGATGGACTGGACAGAGTCGCTTCCTGAGCGATTCCGCACAATGCAGGAGTTAGTAGAACGAATGTTTAATGAAACCGCCAGCAACTTCACTCGGATGGAAACTTTCGTGCCTCGGGTAGATGTAGTAGAGACGGAAAAGTCCTACGAGATTCATGTAGCTGCGCCGGGCATGAAGAAAGAAGACTTCAAGGTGGAGCTGACCGAAGGGCGGCTAACTGTCTCTGGGGAAAGGAAGTTCCAAAAAGAAGAGGGCGATAAAAAGACCTATCACAGGGTAGAAACCCAATACGGTTCCTTCATGCGGAGCTTCCTTCTGCCAGATGATGTAAAGGTAGATGCCATATCTGCTGAGTACACCGACGGCATCCTGAAGCTTCACCTGCCGAAAGACGAAAAGAAAGCTCAGGTTGCCCGGATTGAGGTGAAGTAAGGCTGTAAGCCATCAGTGACCTCACCAGCGCCTGTCCGATTGAGACAGGCGCATTTTTTTTGTGCTGTGGAAGCATATGTGCGATTCCTGTGGGAAGCTCACATAGTCCAAATACGAACCGACCCTCCCTGGTTTCAGTGGGCTTCCGGCATTGAAAGTCCAATCTACGTGGATCATCGGCGCTTACTTGCTGATCCGCTTTGGCGGCGTTGGGCTGTGAAGGCTCTCGCAGAAAAACTAACTACCTCTATCCCATCTTTTCGGGCTATAGTCGGTGTAGCTACGGGCGGGATTGCATGGGCAGCGTGGCTGAGTGACTACCTGAATCTGCCAGCTGGTTATGTCCGCCCCCAACCCAAAGCCCACGGGTTAGCTCGTCAAGTTGAAGGTTTATGCGAGCCCACGACCGTTTTATTAGTAGAAGACCTCATCTCCACAGGCCAGAGTTCTCATCGGGCAGCCGCTGTACTGCGAGAAGCAGGTTTTTCAGTGGTGGCGATAGCGGCTCTTTGGAACTATGACTTGCCCTCCTTTTCGCCTGCTGAATATCCTATCGCTGCTCTGCTAACTTTTCCCCATGCAGTGTCATATTGGCAAAAGTTTGGCTACCTCTCCATGGGAGCTGTGGATGTACTACATCGGTGGTATAAAAGTCTGTCAGATGCTTGAAAAGGTTAGTATAAGCAGCCGGTATCAGCTACGCCCCCCTACTTCCACGAAGACGTCCATAGGCAGGTAACTCAGAGTAGAATTGTGCCATATGAGGTGCAAGCGTCCGCCCGTTGCCTGCGTTATTTGAAGAAGCCGTCTGATTTCACTCGGAATCTCGTGCGGTGCTGTGTCTATGTAGGCTCTATCCATCAGGGCTGGCCCCCACAGGTACAAAGGGAAAACTTTCTCCATATCTACCCGGTAAAAAGGTACTGACAGGGTCGTTCCTAATAAAAAGCCACTGCGCTTCGGAAATGCCAGAGTGAAGTCCTCAGAGATTCCCGCCTCAGTCAAATGCTGGAAAGTCTGTGGCATCCAATAACGCAGATAATGCTGACGACTCTGTCTGACAGGTTGGCCAGTAAAGTCTTCAAGGCGAGCCACCTCTCTACGAAGGCGAGAAGGTACATCCCGGCTCGTGAAAGAAGGATGGATACCAACTGGATATCCTTGCTCCACAAGGAAGCGAACCGCTTTACGCAGCGCAGGATGAAAAGGGGAGACTAAGCTGTCGCGAGGATGCTGAGACGAGAGCAGGAAGAAGAAGCGACTATGTTCGGGTGAAAATCTCCCCACAATCGCATGAATGGTGTCATAAGGATCAGGTAGAGCGCCCAAACGAACCTTCAACCGTTCCCTAAGATCCCCATGCCGCAGCCCTCCCAACCACCACCGCAATCCCGAGCGCCCCTTCCAAAGATATAAATGGTCTATATCCCACCCAATCTCCCAGTGAAAAGGCGGCTTGGGGAAAGCCACTTCCAGCTTCTCCAAAAGCTCGTACCAACGCAGAAGTACAAAAGGTTCTCGCCAAAAAGCCGCTTCATAAAATGGTGCCTGATGCCAGGCGTAGTTTCCCCATTCGTCGTAGCCATACGGCCACTGATAGAGTGGATAAGCGGTGATTGTATAAAAAGCCATCGCTGGCAAGTCCCACCCAAAACCTCCTTCGCCGGGGAAAAAGCCGCCTTCGTTCCATGTGGGTAGGAAAAATTCCGTACCGCTCCATTCTATGAACCCAGAGTAAGGTAAGATAACATCAGCACTCTGAAAGTCCCCCCCACCATAATCCACTACTCGCCAACCAGTAGGAACGCAATCAGGGCGCCAGTCTCCGACACAGACTACACGATAGGGAACTTTCACCCAGTGCTCACACAAAACATGTAAAATGTACCGCAGGCGAGGTGTGTCAGTTCGGACACGCCATACTAATCCCACGTCAGCGGTAGAATCGTGCTGCGACATAGCTCAATACTCCATACACCGCTAAGGCAAAAATCACCCTATTAGCACCCGGTAAATACAAGGCTCCAACTGCCGAAAGAGCCAGAGTAAAAGCCGCCCAGATAACATTCTGACGACTTTTTAGAGAGAAAAAAGGCAGCTCACTCACCATCAAAAGCCCAACGCTTAGAATAGTGCCTATCCACACAACTGGATGCAACCAGTAATCGCGAGGTGCCGAAATAATCCATAAACCCCAAAAAGCTCCATGTGCTGGCGTCGGTAGCCCAACGAAAAAACGCAGATTAGAGGAGGGAGCGGCATTGAAGCGGGCGAGTCGCCACGCAGCTAAAAGCGGCAGAATAAACGGTACCATTACCATCCAGAACTTCACCTCTCGGTCATATGGGAGTAGCGGGATTTCTGGACGAAGGTAGTTGTACAGAGCAAAAGCCGGAGCTAAACCAAAGCTTACCAAATCTGCCAGAGCGTCTAACTCTTTGCCCATAGACGATTCAGCATGGAGAAATCTCGCCATGCCTCCGTCTAACCAGTCACAGAACATCGCTGTGCTCAGAGCAAGCGCAAAGCCTATCCAGTCCCGCTGGTAGCTTAGAGCGATGGCCCAGCTTCCTGCAGCGAGATTGCCGAGCGTGAGGAGATTAGGGAGTAGTGACAGAGCTCGCATATAGCCCCTTTTCCAAGATATAGCGCTCCACCGCAGACGGCACCAAGTAGCGAATAGATTTTTGCATAGCCCTGTAGTTCCGAATCTGAGTCGCCGATAAGTCTATGCGTGGCGCTTCTGGAAAAGTCCTGAGGCGCGCAGCCTGCGGGAGTTTATCTAATGACACCCCTTGGCGGGGATAGACCCATATTTCCCACTCTGAGAGAATGCGTTTCCCTTCACGCCAAGTAGGAAGTCCCAACGCAGTATCCGCCCCTAAAAGAATAGCCCAGAAAGCCCCGGGATAACTTTGCTTCAGCTGCTCCAGAGTCTGGATGGTATACGATGGGCGAGGGAGGCTTAGTTCTATGTCGCTGACTTGAATACGAGGCTCATTCGCTACGGCAAGGCGTGCCATAACTAAGCGATCCTCTATGGAAGCAAGTTCGCCAGAGGATTTATGAGGATTATGTGGGGAGACGACAAACCATATTTGGGAGAGGTCAGTCTCATTGAGCCAGTACCGAGCTAAAATCAAATGTCCCATGTGTATCGGATTGAAAGAACCAAAGAACAGACCAATCTTCATAAGAGCTTATTCTGGATGAGGGGATCAAGCCGCGCTACGGCTTTATTTACATCATCGTTGTATAGGGCATAGTCAAAAAGGGGGAGTAACTCGAGCTCCGCTTCTGCCCGAGCGAGACGCTCAGCTAAGTCTTCTGGGGTATTCAATCCGCGATTTACGAGCCGCTCGCGCAAAGCTTCAATGGAAGGCGGAACTAAAAAAACTGTGACTAACCCTTCTCCAAAAGCCCTTTTGAGCGTCAACGCCCCTTTTACATCCTTGACAAAAACAGGGATTTTACCTAAGCTCTTTATACGACTGATCTCCCTCTTAAGAGTGCCGTAACGATAGCCCGAAAAAAGGCGCTCCCACTCTAAAAACCCATCTGAAGCCAGCTCTTCATCAAACTCCGCTTCTGTGAGGAAATAGTAGTCTTGCCCATGCTTCTCCCCTGGACGAGGAGGACGCGTAGTGGCCGAGATGGAAAACGTTAGAGCATCGTACCTTTGTAAAAGAATTTGGGCAATAGTGGTTTTTCCTGAGCCGCTCGGTCCGGTAAAAAGGAGCGCCTTCACTTCTGCAAAAGTACGCCCCCTATCGCAAGTAATCCCATCTATCTACCTCAGAAGGCGATGGTCGCGCAAGCTGTGATAAAAGCCATCCCCCCGCAAATCCACCGATGTGTGCCCAGAAAGCTATACCACCCGTCTCACCAGAGACCCAGTTGCTCAGCTTGTCTATGACGCCTTGTAGCAACTGGAGAATAAACCAGAGCACCAAGAAAAACCGAGCTGATATCATCTGAAAAAATAACGGTGGAATGTAAGCCAAAATCTTAGCCCGAGGAAAAAGAGTAAGATAAGCCCCCATAATCCCAGATATAGCTCCTGAGGCACCTACCACGGGCACAAGCGACTCCGAATATAAATAAGCATGGGTCATCAGCGCCACTAAACCTGAAGCGAAATAGACGATTCCATACCATATTTTCCCCAAAACATCTTCTACATTATCCCCAAAAACCCATAGAGCCCACATGTTGAATATCAAGTGCCCCCAGCTTCCATGCATAAACATGGAAGTGAATGCCTTAGTCAGAGAAAAAGGCTCGGCGGGGATATATCCCAAATCAAGCAGGGCTTCGCTGAACGCTTCGGTATCAGTATAATATTGAAGAAAAAACCACACATTCCCCCCTATGATTAGAGAAGTGATGAGGGGAAAGCTTCGGGATGGATTTATGTCCCGTAGAGGAATCACCTATGTTTTTGAGTGATTGGATATGAGCTCTCCCACTTGACGAGCTAAGCCTGTGACCTCTACGGGTACGATCCACTTGGCAGAGGGGGATTGGCCTACATTTTTGAGCGTCTCTAAGTATTGTATGAGCATGGTATTGTTATCCAAGTGACGGGCGGCTTCACTGATTTTTTGGAGAGCGAGAGCGTATCCTTCGGCTGCCAGAAGCTGAGCTTCCCTTTGAGCCTCTGCGTGGAGAATAGCCGAGGCTTTCTGAGCCTCAGCTTCCAAAATTCGGGCGGTTTTTTCTCCCTCAGCTCGTAGGATTTGTGCTTGTTTAGTCCCCTCAGCTTCGGTCACCATCGCCCGGCGGGTGCGTTCTGCGGCCATCTGCTTAGTCATAGACTCTTGAACTTCCGCTGGCGGGAGAATCTCTTTGATCTCTACTGCATTCACCTGTACACCCCAGCGGTGGGTAACCTCATCCAACTTTACGCGCAGCTTTTGATTAATCTCATCCCGTTTAGACAAAACATCGTCTAATGCGATATCTCCAATCACAGCGCGCAGTGTAGTAGTGGCTAATCCCTCGGTCGCTTGGAAAACATTCTGCACATTCACGACAGATGCCAGAGGATCGACAATCTGCAAGTAGATGAGAAAGTCTATGGAAATCGGAGCATTATCTCGGGTGATACAAGTCTGCTTGGGAATTTCCATAATCCGTTCACGCAGGTCCACCCGAATGGGCGTGTCTATGACGGGGATAATAACAACGAGTCCAGGACCTTTTGCCTGGGGTAGAGCTCTCCCCAGACGCAAAACGACAAGTCTTTGATATTCCGGAAGTACTTTTAGGCTTGAGAAAAGCAGTAGCACCACCAGCCCGATGAGAATGTAGGTAAGCATAATCCAAAGGTATAACTTAGGGTCGGTTCAAGGTCTTGATTTTTTCGGAAACGTCGTAATTTTGCCTCACATCGCGGGGTAGAGCAGTGGTAGCTCGTCGGGCTCATAACCCGAAGGTCGTGGGTTCGAATCCCACCCCCGCAACTAACACCTCTGATACTGCCCTTGTAGATAACCCAGCTCAGCTCTAAGTATTGCATAGAGGTAGTTTCGGTGTCCAAATCATCATATGCCCCCCAAAATCCGATGTAAGTCTGTGAATCACTACTGTCTCATGTATTCTGTACCAAGGCTTAGCAAAAAAGCTGCTGCCGTGTTAGGCAGCAGCTTATTCATTTTGTCACCCAGCTATGTATGGTCAGGCGGGAAAGTTTTCTGCCCCGCTTTGGCGTAAAAGTACTCTGACCTCCCCCTGAGGCGACACAATGAGATAGCCATCTTGCAAGAGAAAAGTTTTCTCCCCTTCTGAGGTAGCGATTTTGAGAGGCCCTGAAACA
>JANWXY010000079.1 GCA_025057135.1 Bacteroidia bacterium
ATTTTTCACATAATATTAAGCCCCCAAATTAATGGCTTTTATATACACATAAAAACATTTTTTGTCCCCGCGTTTTTTTTTTTTTTATTTTTGTGTGTGGGGGGGGCCCGCCCAATGGGCGCCCCCGCCCCACACAACGCTACCCCGCTATCGCCTCCTCTCCCCACACCTCCCCCTCATCTTTACCTTACATCCTCAAAACTCAAGCGCAAAGGTATCCTTGCCAATCACATTACTGCCTTCCTTGAAGGTAGCTATCACCCACCAGTCCCCAGTCATATTGAAAGGCACCTTTCCATCGAATCGCCCAGGCTTTCCCTGAACAGGAGTAGCATTCTGAGCACCTGGCCCACCATCGTGACCCATACTGGGCATCCAGGTAAGGAGGTCTATTTGGGTGATATTGGTCGCTGCAGGAAAGCCAGAAGGACTCGTCGCGGGTTGGTCCATGTCTCTCTTATAGACATAAAACGAAACATCCTGCACACCTGTAGCAGCCTTGTAAAGTTTCATCTCGTACAAGTATCTGGGGTTACTGGGATTACCAAACTGGCGACCACGCCTGACCCAGCTGCGCGGATGAGGATTAATCTGGACAGTGAAGGATATAGTATCTGCATCTATCACTACATGCACTTTCCATGGCTGCCCCATCATTGTAGGCATCATGAAAAACGCAGCTCCATAGTACAAGCCATCTTGACTCGGACCGCTTGGCTGCTCAGTTGGACAAGAGTGATTATGGTCGTTCATGTACATCATAGGTAAGAACCTTACATTGGTACCTGCGTACAAAGCACCCCCTCTCATCACCTTGGCTCTGAGGCGATAGTATCCTTCGGTGAGAGTATCCTGTCCCACGGGAAGTTCTGCTTCTAAGTCTACATGATATCTATTTTGCGCATCATGCCCATGCCCCAGATTCACCCAGCGCATCTGGACAGTCCCCCCACCACCCCCGTGGTCGTGGTCATGGTCATCATCTTTTTTCTTCTTACATCCTACGATAATCAGCGCCATAGACAGCGCTATTAGGCTAAGTACGCGTATCGTCTTCATATCGCAGCAAAGGTACATTTTTTATTCAAATGAAAATTCCATGAAAACTGCCCAAGGCTCCTGAGATGCACATATGCAGATAAGTTACCTCAGGAAATAGCTATATTTGCCTACATGGCGCTACCTCGCTGGCTTGGACTCGGCTTGTGCGCAGCGATATGGGCTCAGGAATGTGGTATCATATATGTCTCTCCCACAGGCGCAAGTAGTGGAACTGCGGGCACTCGAACGAACCCCGCAAGTCTCACCTATGCTTTGACTTTGATATCGCCTTCGGCTCGGTATTTACGATTAGCAGCAGGAACATATACCCTCAATGCACCGCTTATTTTACCAGCAGACAGTGTGATTATTGAGGGAGGATACTTACCTGCACAAGGCTGGAAAAAATCAAATACTGCCATAACGAAGCTCGTACGCGCTGCTGTGAATATTGAGCCTTCGCCGCCTCGGCTGACAGCCATCGCAGCGGTGAGTCGTCGTGGCTTTCGCCTCCAAGACTTAGAAATAGAGGTAGCTAATGCCCCCAGTGCGGGAGTCTCCACCTACGGCGTGTATTTGAATGGCTGCCGAGATTATACCATAGCCCGATGTAAAATCCATGCAGGTAAAGGCGGAGATGGAGTAAATGGCTCCCCTGGAACGAATGGCGCAGCTGGCGCTCCCGGGCAACCAGGCGGACTGGGATGTCAGCGATGCGACCCTACTACCGCTCCATTTACAAATCTCGGCGGTGCAGGGGGCAGCAGCTGGTCAGGAGGTGCTCGGGCAGGTGGAGCAGGAGGCAATGGAGGAGCTCGTGGTACAGGAACAAACTGCCTCTTATGTAGCCTCTGCGACCCAAGCATAGCATCCGCCCCCAATGGACAAAACGGCACGGCTGGCAGCGGTCCAGGAGGAGGCGCCGGGGGCATAGGCAAACCTGGTCTTTGCTACTGTAATAATGGGCTCAATGCCACAGACATCATAAATTTTTTCAATAACTGTCCCACCCACTTCAGTCAGCCAGACCACACGGGTACTGACGGTCAGCCAGGCACAAATGGTCAGGATGGTCAAGATGGACTGGATGGAATAGCTCAGTTCACAGGTGGATACTTTGTCCCGCAGGATGGCACGGATGGTACAGATGGCACGGATGGTAGTGGGGGGGGCGGTGGTGGGGGCGGCGGCAGTGTGGGGTGCATTCCCGGCTTCAGCGGTATAACATACAACTGGAATAGTCCGGGCGGTGGCGGCGGCGGTGGAGGTGAAGGAGGCCAGCGGGGCACTCGCGGCACCCGAGGCACAGCCGGTGGGGGCAGCTTTGCGGTCTTCCTCTGGGCTAACGGTCCTAATGGGGTAATCAAAGACTGCCGACTAACCTCAGGCGGCCCAGGTGCAGCCGGTCTCGGCGGCGCAGGTGGAATCGGTGGTGCTGGCGGGATAGGAGGCGCCCCCGGCAATGATAGACTACTCAACGGAGGTAATGCCGCCGGCTGTGAAGGGGGAGCTGGCGGGCGCGGTGGCAATGGCGGACGCGGCGGTAATGGCGGACGCGGCGGTAATGGTTCCGCCGGTGTAGCTTACACCTTGTATGAGCACGCTGCCCCCGGAACCTACCCAGCCATCGTTCAAAATGGCTACAATCCCCTCGAGCCTCCCATCACCGTAGATAATATCCCCTCATGTACCTACCAGCCAGTCTCCGTATCTACCAGTGCCACAGGCTCTTATTTTGTCTGGAATACAGCAGGTAATCCCACCGCCCTTACCGCTTCTTCTGGCACTGTCTTTTATCCTTCCGAGGGCGCAAAAACCCCCACCCTCCTGGTAGATGGACTACCTTACTCTTATGCGGACTTTATCCTCATCACCCGTCAGACACCTCTACCCCAGATTCAGGCATCTACTTTTACGACTTGTGTAGGCGCTCCTGTTTCATTCTCCACACCCGTAGCGGCTGATGGATATGAATGGCTTTTCCCCGGAGGCACTCCTACATCTTCCCTATCACAGAATCCTCCACCTGTCATTTTTTCCACTCCCGGAGCTTACTGGATCAAGCACCGCATCAGCACTACCTGCTGTGGCCCTTCTCCTTGGGACAGTGTATTAGTGTATGTCGTAAGCACACCCCAGCCCACTCTAATACCCGATACTTTTCGCTGTCAAACCGACCCGCCAGTGCTTCTTTCTGTAAATGCATTTCCAGGGGCAAGCATCACCTGGTACTACAATGGTAACATCGTAGCCACAAATGTACCTTCCTATGCTGCGAGTAGTGCAGGGCAGTATGTCGCAGCCGTCTCTTATCCTGGTGGGTGCATCGGACGGGATACTTTCAATCTGCAGGTGCTTCCCAATATCCCCGTGAATCTCGGTCCAGATATCAACCTATGCGCCGGCGATCCGCCACCACTCCTAAATGCAGGTCTTCCTGGGCATCAATATCTCTGGACCCTCAATGGCGTGGCGATAGCGACAACCCAGACTTTAGTTGCGACTCAAAGCGGTGTCTATGCCGTACTGGTGAGCAATAGCTCTGGCTGTACAGGAACTGATACCGTCCGAGTAAACTACAATACTTTCGCGGTAAATCTGGGGCCTGATCAGACGCTGTGTGCCCCGTCGGTTACTTTAGATGCTGGTCCGCAAGCACTAAACTGCCAATGGTTTTTGAATAATGCCTCCCTTCCAATCACAGGGTGCCAGTTATTAGCCACGACTTCTGGTATATACAGCGTAGTCGCTCAAAACTCTGCCGGCTGCATCGCCTCTGATAGCATAGTAGTAACCTTAGGCAGCGCCATAAATGCTCAATTTGCTGCCCCGGCGACAGCGCAAGTGGGGCAGCCGGTCAGCTTCACTGACCAAACTACACCCACACCTACCCAACGGCTGTGGAACTTCGGAGATGGCTCAGCTCCCGTCAGTGGAATAGCCAATCCTACCCATACTTACACGCAAGCTGGCCGCTTCCCCGTCGTACTCTCTGTAGGAAATGGTCTATGCACCGATACAGCCGTTCAAGAGATAGAAGTGCGATGGGACTGCAGCAGTCTGGGACTTCAAGCCAACTTCACCGCAGCGCCCAATCCCGTAGACTTGAACGCAGGAGGCGGTACCGTTTATTTTACCAATACCTCTGCAAATGCCAATCAATATCTCTGGCGCTTCGGTACGGGCGATACCAGTACCAGCTTTTCTCCTTCGTATGCCTACACCCAACCAGGTACATATACTGTCACCCTCGTAGCCATTAACTTCAACTGCCGGGATAGCATCAGCCGTCCGATTACCGTCGTGCGCGCTGAACCGCAGTCTCCTACAGCTCTACATGCCGCCCAATCTCAGATAACAGTATATCCAAACCCCGTACAAGATATACTCCACCTAAACCTTCCAGATGGCGCATGGACAATCTCCCTGTATGAATCCACAGGTCGCCTCGTGAGAGAATGGGCTATTTCTCATGGAGGAAAGCATGCAGTATCTCTGCAAGGCTTAGCGGCGGGATATTACACACTCACGATAGCCTCACTGTCGCTGGGAGAGTATAGAGCCCGTCTGCTCAAATATTGAGGATGACGCAGGCAGACGTATGGAAAAGTAGCCTCGCTTATCTGAAAGGGGTCGGACCTCGCCGCGCCGAGGTGCTCAGAACCGAGTTAGCGCTCTCTACTTATGAGGACTTGCTGTACTATTTCCCGCGCCGCTATTTAGACTACGCTCAAATAACTCCTATCGCTCACGCGCGTCCAGATCAAGAAGGCGTGTTTCAAGGAAAGTTAGGCCCCCTGCAAGTAAGAGCTACGGGAGGGGGCAAACGCGCCATCCTCACAGGTACGCTATACGATGGGCAAGCATGGATGGAGCTGATTTGGTATCAAGGCTGGGAATGGCTTCGTCAAAAACTCTCACCCGGGCAGGAAGTTTTAGTTATTGGTCGCCCTACTTACAAAAAGCGCCTTTTGCAAATAGCCCATCCCGACATCATACCACTCAGTGCCGGCAAGTCTCCCCAGCACTTTCTAAGAGTGTATCCTGTCTATCCCCTCACAGAGAAACTTCGTCAGGTAGGATTGGATAACAAGCGATTTCACATGCTTTTTGAAGAGTTGTATCGCCTCACCCAGTTCAAGCAAGAGGACCCTATACCTGAGAGCATTCGGGAAAGGTACAATTTACCGCCCTTGTCAGAAGCTTTACACGCCCTCCACCTGCCCACTTCAGTGGAAGAAGCAGAGCGGGCACTCCAGCGCTTCAAGTTTCAAGAGTTTTTCCTTCTGCAGGTACTGCTTATTCGTCGGAAACATTTCCTCAAGTCTCAATACACCGCCCCAGCTTTCACCCAAGCAGGTCCGTTAGTAAGTGAGTTTTACGAAAAGTACTTACCCTTTGCTCTGACAGAAGCTCAGAAGCGGGTCATCAAAGAAATCCGCCGCGATATGGCGCTCAGCACGCCGATGAATCGGCTCATTCAAGGCGATGTAGGCAGTGGAAAAACTATTGTAGCCTTATTTGCTTCTCTCATCGCTATTGGGAATGGCTACCAGGTGGCCCTCATGGCACCAACGGAAGTTTTAGCGGAGCAGCATGCCCGAAGCTTTCGTAAGTGGCTCGCCCCGTTGGGAGTGGGCGTAGGCTTGCTCTTGGGTAGCACCTCTCCCTCCCAGAAGCGTCGTACTTTGGATAAACTCGCCACCGGAGAGCTCGCCTGCATCATCGGCACTCATGCCCTTTTTCAAAAAAATGTCCAGTATCACCGATTAGGGCTTACTATCATAGATGAGCAGCATAAGTTTGGGGTCAAGCAGCGAGCAGCTCTGTGGGAAAAAGCTCATCCTTACCGTCCTCATAATCTTCTGCTCACAGCCACCCCAATTCCACGCACCTTAGCCCTGTCCGTATATGGCGATGTGGATGTATCGGTAATTGATGAGCTGCCCCCCGGACGACAGCCAGTGAAAACCCTCATCCGGACCGAGGTACATCGCCAAGAGATTTGGAACCTTCTCCGTGCTGAGCTACAGAAAGGACGACAAGCTTATATTATTTATCCCCTTGTGGAAGAGTCAGAAAAGCTGGACCTCAAAGCCGTAGAGGAAGGCTTTGAAGTGGTACGTAAAGCCTTCCCCGAGTATGCCGTGGGAATCGTCCATGGGCGGATGAATAGCGAACGAAAAGAGCGCGAAATGCATCTCTTCAAGTCAGGGCAAACCAAAATCTTAGTAGGAACTACGGTCGTTGAAGTCGGAGTAGATGTACCGAATGCCACTGTACTGATTGTGGAACATGCGGACCGCTTCGGACTTTCTCAGCTTCATCAGCTGCGCGGACGCGTCGGACGCGGGCAGTACGCTTCTTATGCGATTTTCATGGCGCCAAATGACCTTTCAGAGAGTGCTTTGGAGCGGCTGCGCGCATTGGCCCAGTACAACGATGGCTTTCACATCGCTGAAATAGACCTAAAGCTGCGCGGACCAGGCGACTTCTTGGGAACAAAACAAAGTGGGCTCCCTGAGTTCAAAGTCGCAGATATCATCCGCGACCAAGCCATCCTTCGCCAGGCCCGACAAGCAGCCGAGGACCTCATAGGCCAAGACCCTTCCCTGACCCTGTATCCCACATTACAAGCCTATCTCACTACTTATGCGAAAAAGCACAGCTTAGAGCTCTTTACCGCCTGATAGCTACTGTGCGCTCATAAGGAGCCGCTGTGCTCTTCGTTCTTATCCCCATCTCTTAAAAACAATCTGGACTTTGTATCTGGAAGTATCTCTGCCTGTGTGCCCAGAGGGGCTACAACTGTCCAAAAAGGAGAAGGCTTTATCCAAGAACGAGGCGTATCTACACAAGCTCTCAGGATACTTTCCCACCGCCATCCAGCCATCCATAGGCGCCTCACCACTGGCCACAGAGAGAGAGAGGGACTATTCGCCAAACTATCTGTACCCAACATCAAGCGGTGGACGTACCGCTGCCAAAAATGAAGTGGCGGAAGACGGCGAAAGAGATGATAGTTTGCTTCAGGACACAGAATCACATAAAGCCGCGGAAATCTCTGGAAAAGCCGCTCCATTAGAGTAGCTGGTGCCTCCGTAGCATGAACCAACCATATCGCAGGTACTCTATGATGAAGGCGACGAAGGTGAGTCTGCCACCGCACCGGGTGCGGCCTCCTAACGAAGTGTTGAAAAAATCTCAGAAAAGGCCCTCTCCCAGAATCTAACCATAGCCGCTCCTCCCAGCTTTCGTAAAAGTGTATGCTGAGGGGATAAGCTGAACGGCGTCGCGCTCGCCTCAATAGGACTTTACTAAGGGCATAAAAACTATGTGGCGTGAGAGGATAGCCTAAACGCCTCATCGCATGCCAGCGACGAACCCCACCTTTCCTCAAACCGAAAAATTCCCCCACTGCTTGTACAAATGTTCCTTCGAGGATAGCTGCTGGGGGAAGGGGACTATTCTGGTGGGAAATAAATGCACAGGTCCCTTCCTGAAAAGCCTCTGTGAGCGCAGCACGAATCTCGGCCGCAGAAGCCTGCCCACGTGTCAGACCCATACGAGCCAAAAAGTCAATCATACCTAACCCCTTGCCTATGCCCCCCCGTAGATGCGACAACTCAAGATGTGTATGCATATTGCCCCAACAAGGGGACAAAAGCCCTTCTACTTTCTCAGCGATGGACTGAGACTCCGGGGAAAAATAAACTACCTCGCCCTCATGCAGCCGTACCGTCGGATGATGCCACAATCGCCCATTATAGTATAGCCATTGCGGAGAAAAATACCCCGAGGGCAATCTCACACTCGGGCTTCTAACATAAGATAGGGGCGCCAAGAGGTATCTACCTCTTCTGCTCCCCGCAACCAAAATAGCAGATAATGCGGTTTGCGGGGGCGTATCAGAAGCGGCATGCCAGCTTGTTGAGGCGTTCGATTGCCTTTTTGACGATTACACGACTCGCAAGCCGTGACCAAATTTTCCCAAGAGCTTTCCCCGCCTTGACTCCGAGGTATCACATGATCTATAGTTAGGTTATGAGAAGTGCCACAATAAGCACAGCGAAACCCATCCCGGCGAAAGATATTCTGACGGGTGAGAGGAATATGCTTATATGGCACGGGAACATATCGCATCAGGCGAATAATACTTGGAAACGCATATTCTGTACGAACGGTGCGTAGGCGGCGATCGGAGCGGGCTTCCACAACCTCCGCTTTTTGCTTGAGCACGAGAATAATCGCCCGTCGCCATGTAGTTATGTGTATAGGCTGATAATCGTAGTTGAGTACGAGGACCGCCACGCTCTACACCTTTTAGCTAAATAACGAAATCTTGCGTTAAGAGTGTGCGAAAGCTGTGGAAAGTATGCGTATAAAGTTCTCTGAGGGTACCAATATGTACGCCCTGTGCAGGGGTAGCGTGTAGAATTTTATCCCGCCCGATGTATAGTCCCACATGAGAAATGCGCTGCGAACCATGAGCGGTGAAAAAGACAAAGTCCCCTTTTTGTGGGGTTTCTACTGGGAGAGCGGCTTCGGCTTGCTGGTAGGCGTCTCGAGGTATAAGTCGCCCGCACCAGCGATACGCAAGCTGTGTCAGTCCCGAGCAGTCTATCCCGAAAGGTGTTTTTCCTCCCCATCTATATGGTGTCCCCGCAAATACCCGATAGAATAACCTCAGAGATAAAGGCCGACTTTTCCACGGAATCAATGCAGCTGAGGAGATCCAGTACCGGCCCATCGCCGTATGCCAGCATCCAGACTGAGGAAAAAGGGCACCGAAAGACACCCAGCCTTGAGTTCGCCCTTCGTAAATGAGTTTTGTTTGTCGCACACGAACGATGCCCCATCCAGAGCCATCATAGAATGCATAATGGAGCGTTCCCGCTTCCACCCAGCCGACATATCCATCCATCCTCCCGCGAACAAGTACCCAGCCTTTGTACTCATCAAGTATTTGCTGAGGCTCGCCCCAGAGAAGTTCAGAAACCTGCTCACTACGATGGTTGGGCTCTGCCCGTAAGGGCACATAAGGAAGGCGGGGCATCCATAGCCATTCAGCGCTGGACATGATAGGCTACGAGGGCTTCACAAACCCGAGAAACTACCCCACCCCACACCCCCCCATACTTTCGGGTGGTTTCTTGAAGGAGAGGCTCAAATGCATTTGCTACTCCACCGATGTATCGGATAGGCAGCTTAGACAACCAGCCTCCCCAAGTTCGCTGGATAAAGGCTCCCAATCTACCCATAACCAAAGCTCTCACCCAAGGATGACTCTGCTTTTCCGCTAGGAAAGGTACAAACTCCCCAAGGAATGCCGAGGGTTGAGGACTAGCATAGGCAAGGGAACGCAAGTGAATAAGAGACCGTCCCGCAGCAAAGGGACACCAGTTCCAAAAGGCTTCTTCTAAATCGGCAGGTACCTCTTGATGCAAAAGTGCGCTGAGAAAAGCTTTTCCGAGGTCTGCCCCGCTACCTTCGTCGCCGAGAAGGTATCCATGCCCTCCAGCCTGCCGGTGAATCCTCTCGCCATCCCATAGCGCACAGTTTGACCCTGTGCCCAAGATGCATACGACTCCCGCTTGCCCTCCCCAAGCTGCCCTCGCAGCCCCCAATAAATCATGATAGACAAAGGTTTTTTCCACGGGTAGCCTAAACGTCTCTGCCAAGAGATAGCGCATCTTCTCTCGCGTCTCTTCACGATGAAGCGCAGGCCCATAATAGTAGAGCACACTGATATCCTTGCCAGCTTCTCTAAGAAGCTGAGCGGCTCGGAAAAGTTTTTCTTTAGCTCTTTGCCAGCCCTCTACCTCAGCATTGAGACCTTCTGTACGCAGACTCCAACGAGACTGGGCTTCCATCCAATCCGTCTTAGAAGCGCCAGCATCAGCCACCCATAGCACTCTACAAATAAATGTACTCCTTTCCGTACCTTTGCAATATGGCCGCTAAAACAAAAGAAGCCTCTTTGGAGGCTCGTATCCTCGACTTGTACAAGCAGCTTGTTGTAGAAGGTAAAATCAAGAAGATGAGCGTCTTTTCCTTCTGTAAAGCGCTGGATATTTCTGAGGCTGACTTCTACAAGCATTACGCTTCTCTGGATGCCATAGGACGCAAAATCTGGACTTCTTATGCCGAGGAAGTGCTCTCCACTCTCAAAGCTTCCGAAACTTATCAAAACTACTCTTCGCGCGAAAAGATTCTGGCGTACTTCTTCACCTTCTTTGAGACCGCTGTAAAAGACCGTAGCTTTATCGCTCAAACCTATTCTAACTTTTCCCTACTGCGCGGCTACCAGAAAAAATTCAGAGCACACATGGCAGAAGTAATCCAAGAGGGAGTAATCGCCGAAGAGATACAATCTCGCCATTTGGAAAACCTCTATTTAGACGTTCTCTGGGGCATTCACTGGGGGCTGATTCAGTTCTGGCTAAATGACGAATCCGAAGGGTTTGAAGACACAGAAAAGGCGATAGAAACCTATTTACGCATACCTCTGGAACTGATGGGGCAGAATGTGCTGGATAGTGCCTACGAAGCGCTCAGATTTACACTAAATCGCTTCAAAATACCGAAGATAAAGATACTCTCTTGACCACGACTGCGGGAGTTTCTCAGCGGATAGCTGCGCTCAGTGAAGCTCAAACGCTGGGGATGGCGCAGCGTGTCCGAGAGCTCAGAGCTGCGGGCAAACCGGTATTATCGCTTCTTCTGGGGGAACCAGACTTTCCCGTTCCCTCCCCTTTACAAGAAGCCGCCATAGCTGCTATTAGAGAAGGGCATGCCCCTTATCCACCCGTAGCGGGGCTCTTGCCTCTGCGTGAAGCGATTGCCGACTACTATCACAGAACTTACGGGCTGCCCTATGCAGCACCACAGGTCGTCGTCTCCAACGGCTCAAAGCAAGCCATTTTCAACGCCCTATTGAGTGTCGTAGAACCCGGAGACGAAGTCATTTTACCCTCTCCCTACTGGGTCTCTTACTTGCCGCTTGTACAGTTAGCTGAGGGAAAGCCTATGGTCGTACCGACGGGCCCTGAGACCCACTACAAACTGACACCTGAGGCCTTAGTTGAGGTGCTCAGTCCTCGCACCCGAGCGGTTATTTTATGCTCTCCTTCTAACCCTACTGGCAGTGCCTATTCTCGTAGCGAGCTCGCAGCCATCGCTGAGGTACTACAAAGCCATCCCCAGGTATGGGTCATCTCAGATGAAATCTATGAGCTCATTCGTTATAGCGGAAGCCACGTCTCTCCTGCTCAGTTTCCACAGCTTTTTGACCGAACTATCATCTGTAATGGATTTTCAAAGGCATTTGCGATGCCGGGCTGGCGTTTAGGCTACCTCATAGCTCCGCGCCAGATTGCCGATGCTGCTACCAAAGTACAAGGCCAAACTACCGCAGGAGCAAATATCATCGCCCAAAAAGCTGCTATCGCAGGCTTGCGCAGCGATATTCAGACCCTACTGGCTCCAATGATACGAGATTTCCAAGAAAGGCGGGACTACATCTACAACTACATTCGACAGCATCTCCCAGAGGTAAAGCCTTACTTACCCGAAGGGGCTTTTTACTTCTTTCTGGATATGTCCGATTTTTTGAATAGAAAATCTCCCGCCGGTCAGCCCCTGCGCAATGCCGATGAATTAGCCGACTACTTGCTGGATAATGGTATAGCTGTGGTGCCAGGTACTGGATTCGGCTCGGATAAACATATCCGCATCAGCTATGCCGTAGCGCTATCAGAAATTCAAGCGGGTCTCCCCCGCCTCGTGGAAGCCCTGCGTGCTTTGGACTAAACGCTTACTCGCCCTTTTTCTCCTCTTACTTGCACCCATAGCCGGTATTCAGGCCCTCACTCCACTGTATAAATTTGAGGGAAGCGCACCTTTTTCCGGGCAGCGCTGGTTCAATCCTTTTTCAAGTGATACCCTAACATGGACTCGCGCAAACTTCCACATTCATAGCCGAACTTGGGGCGGCATCACGAATGGACACCACTCCCCCTCTGAGATCATCAGAGCATACGATAGTCTGGGCTACCGATGGATAGGTATCGCAGATTATCAGCGAATCAACTCCGAAAGCCCCATCCTTCTCTACGAGCACGGTTGGAGTATTGGAAAAGTTCATCAGCTGTGCTTTTGGCCTGAGTCTGTGCGATGGTGGGATTATCCCCTTCTACAAACTCTCTCCGCAAAGCAGCATACTTTACGTATCCTTCGCCCCACTACGCCTTTATTAGTGATTGCTCATCCACGCTTTTTAGGCAGCTACACAGGGAGAGAGCTATCCCGATTAGGAGGGTACGACGCCATAGAAGTACTCAATCGGTACGGCGACTCTATAGAAGAGTGGGATAGTGCCCTTTCCTCGGGACACTTTACTCCTATCATAGCCAGTGATAATGCCCACGACGTTTACAATCCTCATGAAGTGATGAGCCGATGGACAGAGGTGGCGATTTCACCTAACGCTCCGATAGATAGCTTGCGCGCGGCATTGTACAGAGGTCGCACGGTCGGGTACAAAAATCGCACTCCCTATCCTTTGAGAGCGTATCCTACCTTTCGCAGAATAGAACTCGTAGGTGAAACCCTTTTCGTGGAAACATCTCAGCCCGTGGATAGCCTGCGAATAATCGGACAAAACGGTCACATCCGAGCCGTGAGCTATCAGACGGACAAGCTGATTTACTCTATTCGCCCTGCGGATACCTACTTGCGAGCAGAAGCATATACATCAGCTGTGGAGGCTTATACGAGCCCTCTCGTACGAGGAGTCCCTAAAAGAAGACCTATACCCAAAATAGACTGGGGCTGGACGGGGCTTCATGGACTATTTTGGGGTGGGATTGCGGTATTTCTTATAGTTGCTGGCTTGCGTCTAATCCGAGCCAAACAGAATAAACAAGTGCAGGATAGATTTCTCTCTCAGCCGCTTGAATAAAAGCCTCTATCTGCACTGCCGAAAGCCCCCATACAGGAAGGCGCACCTGATGAAGTATAGGACCTTCATCATACCGCTCTGACACGAAATGAATAGTGAAGCCGCTTTCGTAGGCGCCCGAAGCTGCTACGGCTTCATGTACTCGTCTCCCGTACATGCCCTTGCCACCAAAAGCAGGAAGCAGAGCAGGATGACTATTCAAAATGCGCTTCGGATATGCTTGAACAACAGCTTCTGGCACCAGTGCAAGATACCCAGCAAGTGCAATAAGGCGGACTTTCTGCTCATGACATACCCTGAGCCATGCTTCAGCCGCATTTTGAATCTGAAAAACCTCTACTCCCAGTCGCTCTAACGGCTCACGGCGGGCTGAGTTTCGGTCCACTATACCGATAACCCGAGTCCCTCTGCTAATAAGATAACCGGCGACAGCTGCGGCTAAACGCCCCCGTCCCGAATAAGCTACGGCGCAACTGTACATGGTTCTGGTCTGGTTTTGGCGAATTCTGCTTCCTCTTTCATGCCGAGGCGCTCAGCACTCTGAGCATATGCCTTCCATAGCTCGGAGGAATACGGATTGACCTCCAAAGCATCGCTCAGAAACCGATAAGCTGAGTCTGCGTACCCACGCACGACTAAACTGCGGGCCCACAGGCTCTGTGCGGGCGCATAGTAGGGGAAGCGCACTAAAAATTGCTGCACTCGTGAAGGCGCAGAGTCAAGCCGCAACATGAAACTTTCCCTGAAAAAGGTATCTTGTGCATCTTTCAATAGAGCCTGCACAGAGTCAGCTATGCTCTGAGCCAATCCTCTATTATGGCGGGCAAGGGCGATTTCAGCTCTAAGTAGCTTCAGTCTGACTGAGGTAGGCACCCGCTGAAGTCCAGCTTGTATATTTTCCTCGGCGCCGCTGGTGTCTCCTTGCATCAGAAAGAGACGGGCCGCCCACTCGTACGGCGCATCATAAGCGACGCCACGGTCTATCCATGGACGCAAAACAAGAACCAGCGTTTGTATGTCTCTACGCAAATACGCGTAATATCCGAAACGCAAAAAATCCATATCTTCCCAGCTATTGGAGGGTTCTATGAGGGCGGCTTCTTGACCGCGTCCTGCGGCGGTAAGGAGCAGAGCTACTTCGCGGCGAGCCGGGGCTTCTACCTCAGGATAACTGCCCCACAGCCGGCTAATCAAAGCATATGCCGAATCCCAACATTCACCTTCGGCAAGTGCATAGCCTGCATATAGAGAATCCACAGGTGTCCTCGCTTGGAAAAAGATTTCAGCAGCTTTTCTGGGGCTGCCTGCTTGCAGCAAAGCCACACCGAGCTGGCGAGCTAACTTGGGTGCCAGTTCTGGGTCATTTTTTTCAAAATAGGGCAAATAGCCAATCGCTTCTCGGAGCGCCTTCTTTCGGAGCGCAGAGACAAAACGCCCTACCGCAGTCGTATCTTCAGCGGTGCCAAGCCACTGAGCGTTCCAACCGCCAAAAGAGCCTTCTTTCAGGACTCCTCGCAGACGCAGATAAGAGAGGTTCTCTCGCACAGTGGGGGATAAATCGCTCCATTGGGCTATGGAAGTCGCTACGGTAGCTGCCCATTCTGGTTTATCATATTGCAGATACAGAATAGCCAGGTGCGCGTACGCCTCTGCCCGCCCAGGCGCCTGACGGATAGCCTCTTTCCAATAATACGCAGCAGAGTCTAACTGCCCCAACTTGTAGAAAGCATAGGCCAGCTGATTATAAATGTTGGCATTGCCGCCGAAACGCTGAGTATAGCTCTGTAAAAGCTGAATAGCCCTCACCGTCCGCCCCAAAGCAAGCCAGACCAGAGCCCCCTGTAAAGCGGCAGGCTCCATCGGTTTGCTCAGGAGAGCGCGTTCATAACTTTCCACAGCTTCCTGTACAAGGTCTTGCTGTCGCGCCCTCAGACGAGCGAAATTGTAGTTGAGTTTGGCCTCGTAGGGAAGGAGATATAAAGCTTCCCGATAAAGGGACTCGGCATTTTCCCAGTCGCCAAGCAAGAGAGCGGCTTCAGCTTGGGCTACAGCATACAGGCGAGCTGGCAACCGCGTCGTCGGCCAATCATTTCGCGCTTCACTAAAAATAAACCCTCCAATCGCTAAGAAATACACCGCCGGCAAAGGAATGCGAACACTGCGCGAAACTTCCCAATAGGTCATTTTACCTGCCCGCCACAGGGGGAGAAAGTTCCATATCAAGTAAATCGCAGTCCCTATTATACCCCCCATGAGCACAGAGCGCCACAGTTCCGCAAGGCGATAGATATACAGGTCTTGATGATTCCAGGCATGAAATCCGAATGCGCCGAGTGCGATTAGTACTATACCACTCCATCCCCAGAAAAACGCCGCAGGCTGCCGTAGATTCTCTCCGAATACAGGATAGTAAGGTTGCAAACCGACATACCCAGCCATAGCTCCCAAACACCCGAGCCCAACAGTAAAGGTATAACCCGCCTCAGAAGGTAGAAAAATCAGCATCCCCACGAGAGCCCCACTGAGAGCAATAAGCAGCCACAATCCTCTCATCTGGCGAAAACGAACCGCAGGCGGATAAATAAGCGTAGTGAAAAGAGCGAGCGGTACTTGCATCCCCATCATACCAGCCACGGCATAGCTGATGACTCCAGGGTCAGAGAGTGATTTATACAGTACCACAGGACCGCGCCAGAATGCAGGCGCTCCCAAGACTAAAGCAGCAAGCCCCCCAGTAATCAGAGCAGTCAGCCCTAACCTTAGACGCCAAATCCCCATCTTAGCGAGGTAGCTCGGCAAAAGCACAACCAAAGCCAATCCCAAGGAAACGATATAAAATGGGTCTGCATCTACCCAGAGTTTTGCGGCTCCACTCAGAACGACCCATGCGACCCAGGCGAAATATACAAGATAAGGAGCGAACCCCTCCGCACGGCTGACCGCAGCAAGAAGCGCAGCCCAACCCGCCACTATTACCACCCAACCAACACCATAACTCCACCAGCGAGGTAATAAAATATCAGCCGCTCGTAACTCATACGCCCAGCGGACCGGCGCTTCTATTAGATAGGTACGATACCGAACCTCTACTTCCTGAATCGGCTCCAAGCTTTCTTCCTGAAAGGTAAAAGGTATCAGAACGTCTGAAAAGTCGTGACGATGAAGCCAGCCCCAAAAACCCCATATCAGTACAGCCCCTGCTATTAGAAGAGTCGGCCGCAAATAGACTTTCTCTGCACGAGGGAGGCCCAACCATAACCCCCGCCAGTTCCATTCGTGATTCATGGACGCCTTCGCAAAGCTATGAGGATGAGCCCAAGTAAAATGAGATTGAATAACCCTAATACATTCCAGAAAGAACTCCGCAAACTTCGTAAGAGTTGGGGCAAAAGCCCTTCTGGCGCCCACGGCCATCGTCCTTCTTGAAAAAGAGCTTTCACTGCGGCGAGCCAATCATTCTCTACAGGCTGAAAAAGCGTACCCACAAGCAACCCTCCTAAAAAAAGCGGAGGCATCCACCGCAAAAGCAGTCTCCATAGAGGCTTGGCCAGCCTGGGGACTTCCTCTCGTAAGCGGGAATGAGCAAAAGCCTGATGAAACGCCCACCAGTGCCCCAAACCAGCTAAAATGAGCATGACGGTGCCTACGATTTGATCATATAGGTCTAAGGTGCCTTTTTGATAGCCCCAAACCGCAGGAAATCCGATAAGTAACATCCCGATAATAAAGACGAAAGTCCAACGACGCGGTTCTCCTCCGAGGACAGCGCTAAGCCAAGTTACCCCTACCCATCCCATCGCTATTAGAGAGCTGATAGCAGCGAGAAAAAGTAGTATGTACCATGCCATAATCAGTACCCGGCCCCCCCATTCATTCAGAACATATGGCATAACAGCAAATCCTAATCCGAAACCAGCTTTCTCTCGCACATAATCTAACCCTAAAAATGCCGTCACAAGGGGTATAACTATCAATCCCCCCAAACCTATCTCAGCGATTGTATTGGCAAGCACCGTCTGAGTACCTGCACGAATGGGACTAAGCCTCTCGGCAGAGGCGGCATATACAGGATACATTGCAAAACCTACTCCTATGGAAAAAAATACTTGACCCACGGCCGCCAACCATACAGCGGGCGATTTGAGCTCGGCCCAGCGGGGAGCATAGAGATACGCAACCCCAATATGAGAATCGCAAGTGGGGCACTTGCCCGTATTGCCTACAAGCACAGCCCCGATAGCAATCGCTAATCCAAGCAAAAAAAGCATGGGCATGCCCCATAAATTCACTGCTTCCAGTCCATCACGCAGCCCACGATATAAAATGAGCCCTGTTATTATCCATGTGATTAGCCAAAAGACTATCACCTCATCCTGAATAAACTCTCCATGGAAGGCTACGACCTTTTCCAGGGTCAGTTGCCTAAACGTTCCGATCACTGCATGCCATGTGTATCCTAAGGTCCAACCTGTCAAATAGGCGTAATAAGCCCCTACCGCCATGCTCACATACACTCCGAGGAGTCCGATATACCATCCCCTGCGTCCTAATAGAAAGTGAAGCAGTTCAGGAGCACTTTGTCGGTTACTCTGAGCCCCCGCCCTTCCGAGGGCCATTTCCATCCAGACGAGGGGCAGCCCGACCGCTACAAGTGCTACCAAATAAGGGATCAGAAATGCCCCTCCACCCCACTTAGCTGCCTGAAACGGAAAGCGCAGAAAATTCCCCAAGCCCACCGCTCCACCAATCAGAGCTAAGAGAGCGCCTATACGGCCACTCCATTTCTCCATCCTGCGAAGTTAGGGGATACATTTTTTGCTTTACATTTGAAGTATGCGACAGGCTCTGACGTTTGGTATTCTTTGGGCAGGACTTTATGCCCAACCTGAAAAGTATCCCCCTGCTCAGCAATTTCCCCGTTTCTTACTTTATACACTGGACGGCAAGCCATTTACAGACAAGGATTTGCCCCCAGCCCAACGAGGAAGGATTGTATTCTTTTTTGATCCTTACTGTGACCACTGTCAAAAACAAGCTACATTCCTGCGCGAAAATCCAAATGCCCTCAAAGACTTTCAGCTTATATGGGTCTCTACGGAGACGGCCGAATCTATCCGTAAGTTTCAAGAAAACTACCTCAAAGGTTTGACAAATGTCTTTCTCCTCAGGGATAAAGATTACAAGTTTGACAGCTTCTTCGGATATAGCATAGCTCCGACTATATATGTCTATGACCGTACAGGGAAGCTTCGCGCAGTGCATAAAGAAGAGGTCCCGATCGGTCGCCTCCTGCAAGGTTTATGATTGACGGGGAGCGAATACATATTCTGCTCATAGACAACTACGACTCTTTCACCTACAATATCGTCAACCTGGTGAAGTTGGCTGGGGCTGAGGTTACTGTGCGTCCAGCAGACGATATAGCTCCGGCTGAGATATACCATTATCCATGGAGCGGCATCATTATCGGTCCTGGACCTGGTCATCCAGCCCATTTAGCGGAAGTTCTACCCAAACTTCTGCGTCCTAATCCAGTCGCTCCCTTGTTGGGCATCTGTTTGGGCCATCAATATCTAATCCACATTTTGGGTGGCAAGGTAGAACCGATGAAAAGGCCTTTATTTGGCATACAGCGCTATATTCATCACACGAACGAGGGTATATTCGCTGGACTGCCGAATCCCATGCCTGTGGGATTATACCATGCCTTACATGCCAGTTTTATTCCCGAGTCCTTAGTGGTAGTAGCTCAGGACGATGAAGGACACTGCATGGCGGTCATGCACCCCTCCCAGCCTATATGGGGCGTGCAATTTCATCCAGACTCTATACTCACTCCCCATGGTAGTCGTCTCATAGAGGCATGGATACATACACTGACCCCTCATCTGGCTAAAAATGTTTAGACGAGATATGGCCCCCCTGCAAGTGGTCACAGAGAGCCGCCCCACCTGGAAGCTCACTCATCGGTCAAACTATAAGTTTGCTCATGCCGGAGAGGTAAGCGCCCCTCCGATAGTTCTTGTTCATGGGCTGTTTGGTGCTCTAAGTAACTGGGATAGCTTTTTAGGACCCCTTACTGAAAAATACTCTATTTATGTGCCCATCCTCCCAATATACGAGCACAGCCCTGTAGAACCTTCTCTGGCAGGTTTGACAGAGTATTTGTGGGAGTTTTACACAGGTGAGAAACTTTCACCTGCCTTTTGGGTCGGCAACTCTCTCGGAGGACATTTAGCTCTTCTAATAGCTCATAGCCATCCCTCGAGTGTAAGGGCTCTTGTGCTTACGGGTAGCTCAGGACTTTTTGAGGATGGAATGGGTAGCTCGTTTCCAAGGCGCAGCAGCCGAGAGTACGTCGCTGAACGCGTCCGCTATACATTTTATGACCCGCGCCACGCCACTCCCGAGCTGATAGACGAAGTTTTTGAGATTGTAAATGACAGCTATAAAGCCCTGAGAATTCTCAAAATTGCCCGTAACGCCCAAAGACACTTCATCGGACATATTTTGCCCCAAATCACCGCTCCTACTTGTCTGATCTGGGGACTAAACGACACTATAACGCCTGTTTCTACCGCCTATGGCTTCTATTATCTCCTCCCCAATGCAGAGCTCCACTTCATAGATGAATGCGGTCATGCCCCGATGATGGAGCAGCCTGCCCGGTTTCACGAGATATTGGGTCAATTTTTGCAAAGGGTTTCGGTATGACGCTGCCTAGCTTGACCTTGGCTTCGCTAGCGCGTTATAGCGGTACTTTTCTTCATCCAGATGCTCCCCTCAGGGAAGCTCGTCGCCTCTTCCGTAAGTATCCGTACCTTGCCCATTTACCGATAGTATCGGAGGAGCATGATTATTTAGCTCTTTTGCCCAGAAAAGTTTTGAGAAAAGCTTCACCCGACACACCTGTAAAAGCTCTCTCTCAAATCCTTGCAGACCCTCTACTTCCAAGTGCCACCGTATATGATGCCCTTCACAAAATGGAAAAGTTCAACATTACAGAAGTTCCGATCGTCTCGGATGAGGGAAAGTATCTTGGGCTTATTACCACGAGGTCCCTGGTCCGCTGGTGGAGCCACCTTGCTGCTGTCCAAGAACCTGGTGCTGTAGTCATTTTGGAAACTACTCTGAGTGATTACAGCCTCGCTGAAATCGCGCAGATATTAGAGAGTGACGACATACGCATCCTCTCAGCATACTTACTTGCTCATGATACGGATCTCCGACGCACTTATATCGTCCTGAAAGTGAATAGTATTTACCTTAGCCGCAGTATTCACCTCCTTGAACGCAAGGGCTACCTTCCAGTCGCCGTCCACGGAGACGCACTGATGGAAGAGCAAGCTCAAAAGCAACTCTCAACTCTCCTCCGCTACCTCAGCATTTGAGACCGCATATCGGGCGCATACATATCATCACCGATACCGAAATTCAGAGTCGCTATTCTCATGCGGACTTGGTAGCCTTGGCGCTCCAAGGAGGCGCTCCAACAATTCAATATCGGCATAAAGCCTTCAAACGGGAATATGACCTATCTGAACTGTACGAGATAGTTCGGCTCGTCCGAGCGCATCAAAGTCAGCTCATCGTCAATGACTACGTAGATATCGCAATAGAGGTACAGGCAGATGGGGTTCATTTAGGAGAAGAAGATATGCCTCTGGAGGAGGCCTTTCGCCGTCTGCCTCCTTCCATGATGGTCGGAGCCACAGTTCATTCCTTAGAGAGGTATGGAGAGATAAGGCATTTTCCGATTGCATATGTTGGAGTAGGCTCTGTATTTGCCACTAATACAAAATCGCCCAAAACCCCTCCCTTAGGTATAGAAGGCTTGCGCAGCTTTGTAGAAAGTATTAGCCATCCTGTGATAGCCATTGGCGGAATCACCCCTGAGCGAGCGAAAATGCTATTTGACGCTATACCAGGCTTGTATGGTGTAGCTGTGGTTTCTGCTTTCTGTCAGGCAGATGATCCTGTGAGAACGGTTCGTGAGCTACTCGCTACTTTGCCAGCTTGAGCTGTGCTAATTCTGCATGGGAAATAACGGCGGAGAGGGAGGGCTATCAGGAGTTATAGTAGGCGGCTTTTTTGGGCGCCAGCGCCTAAGGCGCTGGCGCCCAAAAAACAAAACCATCCAAGCCATTCATCAACTAACCCTACCCAAAACGCAATCCTACATATATTTGTCAAATGCAGCGACTACTGAGCCTCTGTTTCGGACTCTTATTCGCACAATCTGGACGATACTGGGACAGTCTGTTCACCTGGCGAGTAGAAACCGTGACTTATGGCTCAGCTACAAATGCTTTCGGCACTCTCCAGACGCTTAGAGCAGACTTTTACCTGCCTGAACCTGATAATGAGACTTCTCGACCAGTGATTGTTCTACTTTTCGGAGGAGGTTATATTTCTGGCTCACGCAACGATGCCGACATTACCCATCTCGCACGGTATTTCGCCGCCCGAGGATACGTGGCAGCAACAATAGACTATCGCATAGGCATGACGCTACCCACAGCTACGGAATGGATTAAGGCGGGCACTCGGGCCGTACACGACTTAAAAGCCTTTATCCGCTACCTCAAAAAAAGTGTAGTTTCAAACGGCAATCCCTATGGAATAGATACCGCACGAATCTACGTAGGTGGCTCCTCAGCTGGCGCCGTTACGGCTCTGCACGCTGCTTTCCTATCCTCTACGGCAGAGCTGTCAGAAGTGCCAGAAGCAGACACAACCTTCATTAGTACCCAAGGGGGATTAGAAGGCAACTCTGGTAATCCTGGCTATAGCTCGCGATTTTCAGGGGTTTTTTCACTCTCTGGAGGTATTCTGCGCACAAGCTGGATATCAGCTAACGAAACCCCCGCGGTAATAGCCATGCATGGCACTGGCGATGCAACCGTTCCTTACAAAAGCGGACTACTACCTTTTATATCCCTGTCAGTGGAAGGAGGCTATAACATTGACTCCGTCGCTGCCCTACGAGGATTATATCATGCTTTATTTACATGGCAGGCACTCGGTCACGTGCCGTACGGCACGCAAACTTCCGTAAATCCACTCTACATGAAAGATGTGGAAGAGTTTCTGAGGTTTCACTTCTATCAGTGGAATAGCCGTTTCGCAACGAGTATCAATACTCCAACCTCTCGGACATACGACCCCGCTTCCCGATACCAGGTATGGAGCATAGACGGACGATATGTCGGAGAAATGACGATTGACGAACTGCCACAAGGCGTATGGGCACTGCGTCACCCCACAGGACACATTCAGCGCGTGTTTCGCCCCTGAGACGCACTCTCCGACGGTTAGAAGCTCTCGGACGGTTAGCCCGCCCTACTAATCTAATCCTGATAGTAGCTACTAGCTTGAGTGCTCAGCTTCTGATTTGGAAGGAAGTCAAAGACTTTACTCCCGCATGGACAGAGTGGAGTTTGATGGTCCTGAGCACAGTTTTGATTGCGGCAGGCGGCTACTGGCTAAATGACTTGTATGATCAACCCATAGACCGCATAAATCGCCCCAATCGCGCTCTGTGGGCAGCACGTGCTGGACAGAGAGCACTATTCAGTACCACCCTTATTGCATGGATGACAGGGATTCTGCTCGGTGTCTTTTTGCCCTTGGAAATAGCTTTCATCCACTTAGGAGCGATGGTAGCTCTGGGATGGTATGCTCGTTTTGGTAAGCGTACAGGACTGCTGGGTAATACCCTCATCGCTATACTCACTGGCGTCGTGCCGTGGGAAGTGATTTTATTATCAGAACGCACGACTTACAGCGTAGCATGGATGGTTCCTATGGCGATTGGATTCAACTTTGTGCGGGAGTTAGTCAAAGATGCGGAGGACCTGCGCGGGGACCAGACCTATGGCGTACGCTCCTTACCAGGCAAGCTTTCATATAAGGCATGGCAGACCCTTCTGAAAAGTTTGTGGATAGCTCTGATTGGACTGGCATTATTGCCCGCTCTGGTGTATTTCATCTTATGGAACAAGCTACCCCTTATGTATCTCGCCGCGACCCTTCCCACCGTAATCCTCCCACTTTTATGGGGGATTATGGAATGGAATAACTACTCTTTCATGAGCCTCATGCTCAAAGCCAGCATGGCAGGGGGCATCATCGCTCTGTGGAGTCTCTAACTCCTATAAGACCGGCACTCCACGCCCCTTTCGGCGCCGTTCGACCGCCGCTTCAATGTCTTCTATCCGCCCCTTCGGAATGGCTTCTATGAGTTTCTGCGTGTAAGGATGCTGAGGCGAGCGATAGATATCCTCTGAATAACCACTTTCTACCACCTGCCCTTGATGCATCACAAGCAGGCGGTCGCTCATAAACTTTACCACACTCAAGTCGTGAGATATGAAAATATAAGAAAGCCCATATTTCTCTTGCAAGTCTAAAAGGAGGTTCAGCACTTGTGCCTGGACGGACACATCCAGCGCAGATACACTTTCATCACATATAATAAACTTAGGCTGTACGGCCAGCGCACGAGCTATGGCGATTCGCTGTCTCTGCCCCCCAGAAAACTCATGGGGATACCGATAAAAGTGCTCTGCCTCTAATCCAACCTGTTCTAAAAGACTTATCGCCCTATCCTTGGCTTCCTTGGGATTTTGTACCAGCTTGTGGAAAAGAAGGGGTTCGGTGAGGGTACTTCCCACTGTGAGCCGAGGATTGAGCGAGCTGTAAGGGTCTTGAAAGATAATCTGCATGTGCTTTCTAAGGCCACGCAACCGCTCCTTGGAGAGACGGAGGATATCCTCTCCCATGAAAGTTATGCGCCCTCCGGTAGGTTCTATAAGCCGCAGAATAGCCCGTCCCGTGGTAGTTTTTCCAGAGCCTGATTCGCCGACAAGTCCTACGGTCTCACCGGGGTACACTGAAAAACTCACACCATCTACGGCTCGAACATAATCTACCACCCGCCCGAAAATACCTTTGGTCACTGGAAAATGGACTTGAAGATTTTCCACAGTGAGAATGGGAGATTGTTTTGAAAGGGTCTGCTGGCGCGCCCTGTAGGCTTCTACAGTTATCGTTTCAGCTTTGAGGGCATCTTCTACGGTGAGCTTTTCAGGGGCTTTCAGAAAATCCGCCAGGGTAGGAAGTCGGTTCAGTCGCCTATCTAAGGGCGGCCGGCAAGCAATCAGACCGCGCGTATATGGGTCTCGTGGATTACTAAAAATATCCCGCACTTCCCCCTGCTCCACTACCTTGCCCTTGTACATCACGAGGACCTCATCACATATCTCGCCTATCACCCCTAAGTCGTGAGAAATAAATATCAGGCTCATTCCATGGCGCACCTGGAGCTCCTGGAGCAGGTCTAAGATGGTTTTTTGCACTGTTACATCTAAGGCTGTCGTCGGTTCGTCGGCTATTAAGAGGGCGGGTTCGCAACTGATAGCCATAGCTATCATCACCCGCTGCTTTTGCCCACCAGAAAGCTGATGAGGATAAGCTGAAAAAATACGCGAAGGATTGGGGAGCTTGACTTCCTCAAAGAGGGCAAGGGCGCGCTGCTTAGCTTCTTTGGTAGATACTTTCTGGTGCAGGCGGATAGCCTCAACGACCTGGTCCCCGCAAGTGAAAACAGGATTGAGCGAGGTCATCGGTTCTTGAAAGATCATCGCTATTTCATTCCCGCGCAGATGACGCATCTGTTTCTCAGATAGAGTGAGGAGATTAGAGCGTCCTAAGGAAGGCGAGTCAAACCAAATCTCTCCTGCCTCAATCTCACCTGGGGGAGATGGGATCAAGCGCATAATCGCCAGGGAAGTTACGCTCTTACCCGAGCCTGACTCCCCGACGATCCCCAGGGTTCGTCCGCGAGGTAAGGTAAAAGAGACATCTTTTATCGCAGACACCTTCCCTCCGCGGGTTTTGAAGCTCACAGAGAGCCCTCTAACCTCAAGCATGGCTCAAAGATAAGCATATCCGTCTCGGAATGCGTATTTTGTAAGCATGCTTATCAAGATACCGGCGGCAGCTTTGTACGGTATTCATGCTTATCCAATCAGTGTGGAAGTAAATCTCTCCCCAGGACTGGGGTATGCGATTGTCGGGCTACCAGATAATGCCGTCAAAGAAAGCCGAGAGCGCGTAGAAACCGCTATTCGGAATAATGGTTTTTCTTTTCCCCGAGGAAAAATCATCATCAATCTTTCCCCTGCTGACCTCAGAAAGGAAGGCACAGCCTATGATCTGCCGATAGCGATAGGGATATTAGCGGCTTCTGGACAGATTCAAAGGGAGGCGTGGCATGATACCCTGATTATGGGGGAACTTTCGCTGGATGGTACAATAATGCCGATAAGAGGAGCCCTACCTATCTCTATCGCTGCACGCAAACAGGGCATTTCTACCCTTATCCTCCCTCCAGCAAACGCCGGCGAAGCTGGAATTGTCAAAGATGTAGCCGTTTATGCCCCCTCTACTTTGAGAGAAGTTGTTGGGTTTTTAGAAGGAAAGCTGTCATTAGAGCGAGTATTTGTGGATGCTCGTTCGCTTTTTCAGCAGCAGTCGGAAGGTGATGAGATGGATATGAGCGAAGTCAAAGGACAGTTGCAGGTCAAGCGTGCATTGGAGATAGCTGCGGCTGGCGGGCATAATATCCTCATGGTAGGCCCCCCCGGATCAGGTAAAACCATGCTGGCTCAGCGATTGCCTACCATTTTACCTCAGCTTACTTTGGAGGAGGCTTTGGAAACCACCCGCATCCACTCCGTGGCAGGGCTTCTGAGAGAGCATACAGGATTAGTAACAAAGCGCCCGTTTCGCACACCGCACCACACCATCAGTGATATTGCGCTTGTAGGTGGAGGGAACTACCCAATGCCAGGAGAGATCAGCCTCGCTCATAATGGTGTACTGTTTTTAGATGAGCTACCTGAGTTCAAGCGACAGGTACTGGAGGTGATGCGCCAACCTTTGGAAGAAGGACGAATTGTCATCGCCAGAGCACGTTTCCGAGTTGAATATCCAGCGCGTTTCATGCTCGTGGCAGCGATGAATCCCTGTCCATGCGGATATTATACCCATCCTACTCGCGCCTGTACTTGCGCTCCTGGCGCGGTGCAGCGCTATACAGCTCGGATTTCAGGCCCTCTGTTAGACCGGATAGACTTGCACATTGCCGTGACACCTGTAGAGACCCACGCCCTGAGCGGCAGCTCTAAGCAGGAAAGTAGCCGAGAAATTCGCGCCCGGGTGCAACAAGCACGAGAACGGCAGAAACAGAGATTCGGTGAAATCCCTAATATCCATACAAACGCCCAAATGCCCCCAAAAATGGTAGATGAGTTTTGTCAGTTAGACGAGTCTGGCAGACGACTAATAGAAAGTGCGATGAACCGCCTACAACTCTCGGCTCGAGCGTACGACCGCATACTCAAAGTGGCTCGGACGATTGCAGACTTAGAAGGATGCGACTCAATTCGTCCAGAGCATATAAGTGAAGCGCTGACCTATCGTACTTTAGACCGAGCGACTTGGGGGCTCTGAGCCCCATCTTTGATATTCAATAGGCAAGGCCAGAAGGTCTAAGACACGCAGCACTACGGTATCTACAAGAGCCTCAATGTCGGCTGGACGAGAATAGAATGATGGCATCGCAGGCACGACAATCCCCCCAAGCTGGGCTACCCGTAAGAGATTTTCCAAATGACCAGCATGTAGGGGCGTCTCGCGCGGCACGAGAATAAGGCGCCGTCGCTCTTTCAGCATAACATCAGCCGCCCGAGTTATCAGATCATCTGATATACCACTGGCTATTCGTCCGACTGTGCCCATGGAGCAGGGGATGATCACTAATGCTTCATATTTGGCAGACCCTGAGGCGAAGGGCGCGAAATAATCCTTCACATGATAAGTGTGGAAGTCTGTGGGCAAAGGCATTTGCAGCTCCCAGGTCCAAACGGTAGGGGCATTTTCGGAAAATACAAGCGATACTTCTAAGGGGACCTGGTCCCGCAGGCGTCTCAGATGCTCCAAAAAGCGCGCCGCATAAATACTACCACTAGCCCCCGTAATCGCCACAGCAATCTTTCTCATAAAGCCACGAGAAAGCCTACTTCCCAGCGCGAAAAAACAGGCGTTCGGGTATCTGCTCCATCATTTCGCCTGAGAAATATCGGTAGGAGATGATATAATGCATTTATAGCGAGCCACTGCCTCCCAATCTGTAGATAGAGACCTGCTTGCCAAGGAGCGAAGACTTCGTATCCTTCCCAGCGTACTTTTTCCGTGCGTCCCTCTCGGACAGCAATGTATTTTATACTGCTGCCTATCTGACGCTGGCCCCAAGTGCCCAACTCCACCCAATAGCGTGGAAAAAACTCCCCCTGCCGAAGCGTGCGCCAGTGCAGCCCCATCTGTGCGTACATATTGCCTTGGCGATATTTCAGCCAGCGATATCCTTCAGGCATTTGGTCAGCATATGGAGCGATGCTGGCACTTGTCGCCCGTAAAACATGACGGTACGAGGCGTATCCCACTTGGAAGGTAAGGCCAGTGGATTTATACAGCCGAGCATGCCATGCAACCCCCAAGCGCCAGTGTCCAGACAGAAAAGGAGAAATCGGATAAGTATCGCTCAGGGTAGGGACAAAAGGAAAACTACGACTGATTATAACGTCAAAGGTGAAATCTTTCTCAAATAACTGACGCAACGAGTCAGGTAGCGCTGGCTGCGCTATTAGGAAGAGGGAAGGAAAGAATGCGAGATACTTCACGCTGACGGAGCCAACTCAGAAAGCTTCACCTCTATGGTGGTTTTATCTTCGGAGATATCAGCGATGAAACGGGCTGGTCCTTGCACTCCATGAGCAATCACCGCATCAGCCAGCTTATCAGCTAAAAACCGTTGAATCGCTCTTTGCAGGGGTCTGGCACCGAACTGTTCATCAAATCCGCGGTCCACCAGAAACTCTTTCGCCGCCTCTGTAACCTGAATTTCCCACTGATTTTCTTGAATCTGCCTGGCGAGCTCCCGCAGCTGGATTTCTAAGATTTGACGCGCATCCTCTTTGGTAAGAGGATTGAAGATGACAATCTCATCAATACGATTCAAGAATTCGGGACGAAAAACTTTGCGAAGAGCCCCCTCCAACACTTGGCGAGCGGCATCTTGACTGCGTTCTTTACGAGCGGTGGTCATGAAACCCACTCCAGTACCAAATTCTCGCAGCTCCCGCGCCCCGACATTAGATGTCATGATGATGATAGTATTGCGAAAGTCTATGCGGCGACCCAATCCATCGGTAAGTGACCCATCGTCTAATACTTGGAGGAGGATATTGAAAATGTCGGGATGAGCTTTTTCTATCTCGTCAAGTAGTACAACGCAGTAGGGCTTCCGACGCACCTTTTCGGTAAGCTGACCGCCCTCTTCATAACCGACATATCCTGGCGGAGCCCCAATGAGGCGAGACACAGAGAATTTCTCCATGTATTCTGACATATCTATGCGGACGAGGGCATCAGCTCCATCAAAGAGATACTCTGCAAGGGCGCGGGCAAGCTCGGTCTTACCCACACCTGTCTGACCGAGGAATATGAAAGAGGCGATGGGCTTACGGGGATTTTTGAAGCCAGCTCTTGCTCGGCGCACAGCACGTGCGACTCGTTCTACGGCTTCATTTTGTCCCACAATTCGCTCTTTGAGTACCTGCTCCATGTGGGCTAAGCGCTGCATGTCTCCCTCGCCAATCTTCTGAACCGGGATTCCCGTCATAGAAGCGACTACCTCCGAAATATCAGGTTCATCTACTTTGAAGCGCTTGTGCTTGAGCTCTTCTTCCCACTTGGCTTTTTCCGCCTCTAAGCGCTCTTGAAGGCGTTTCTCCATATCACGAAGCTGCGCGGCTTCCTCATAGCGTTGGCTACGCACAACCTGGGCCTTCTTCTCGCGAACCTCTTCTATTTTCGCTTCCAACTCAGCAATCTGAGGGGGCACCTGGATATTTGCCATATAAACGCGAGCCCCAGCTTCATCTAAAACATCCAAAGCCTTGTCAGGAAACTGTCTATCAGTGATGTACCGACCACTGAGACGGACACATGCACGGATAGCCTCATCGGTATAATATACATGATGATGCTCTTCGTAGCGGTCCTTGAGCTGCATGAGGATTTTGAGCGTTTCTTCTTCGGTCGGTGGGTCTACCATGATTTTCTGAAATCGTCGCTCGAGAGCGCCGTCTTTTTCTATGTATTGCCGATACTCATCCAAGGTCGTAGCACCGATGCACTGGATTTCTCCGCGAGCGAGGGCTGGCTTGAATATGTTAGAGGCGTCTAGCGAGCCCGAAGCGCCACCAGCTCCAACTATCGTATGCAGCTCATCAATAAAGAGTATAACCTCAGGCGCTTTTTCTAACTCAGCAAGAACACTTTTCATCCGCTCCTCAAACTGCCCGCGATACTTCGTCCCAGCCACGAGCGCCGTTAAGTCAAGCGCTACGATGCGTTTGCCGAAAAGCACTCGGCTTACTTTTCGCTGAACGATCCGTAAAGCAAGCCCTTCTACGATAGCGGTTTTACCAACGCCAGGCTCACCAATAAGAACTGGATTATTCTTTTTGCGACGACTGAGCACTTGAGCCACACGCTCTATTTCTCGTTCTCGCCCAATAACAGGGTCAAGTTTGCCCTCTTCAGCTAACCGAGTAAGATCACGCCCAAAGTTATCCAGTATAGGGGTGCGGGAACGAGATGCCGACTTTCCAGAGCTTGAGCTGCTACGCCCACCGCGAGCAGGTGGCTCGGGTTCCATCGGCTCAGAAGAGGCCATATCAACGACGGGCTTCTGCTCCAGCTCTGCTTGAATGACCGCATAAGAAATGCTATATTTCTCAAAAAGTTGCGTAACGGGGGAGTCAGTTTGACGCAAAATAGCAAGGAATATATGTTCGGGCAGAACTTGACCAGAATGCATGCGGTGCGCTTCAAGGGAGGCTTGGCGTAAAACACGCTCTACTTGTTTAGAGAGAGCAATCCTTCCACTCACAGGACGCACCTGGGGAGGGCGTACCCACTCTTCCAGAGAACGGCGCATTTCCCGTACCGGGGCTCCTAAGCCGAGAAGTATTTGGAGAATGGGATTTTCTTCATCTTCCCTCAAAAGGGCAAGAGCGATATGCTCTAAGCCTACATAATCATTCCCTAATCTGATCGCCTCCTCCCGACTTTGAGAGACAACCTCGCGGGCCTTAGGTGAAAATTCGGACTCCATAGGCTTATCGTGTTAGTAACAATAATCCAGACAAAATAGCCAGATTGGCTACACCGAGGGGTAGAAGAACCTTCCAGCCAATGCGCATGAGCTGGTCATATCGGAAGCGCGGAAGCGTCCAGCGAACCCAGATAAAGACAAACGCCCAGAAGAGAGTCTTGACGAGCAGCCAGCTGATACCCCAAACATTTTGCCAGACAGGCTGCCAATTTTGCACACCTATGAGACTATCAAAGGGGCTGAGATAGCCGCCGAAAAAGAAAGTAGATATCAGAGCAGATGCCGTGATCATATTCATGTATTCCGCAACAAAAAAAGCGCCAAAACGAATAGCGGAATACTCGGTATGATACCCCCCCACGATTTCTTGCTCTGCTTCCACGAGATCAAAAGGAGCCCGGTTCGTCTCAGCAAAGGCTGCAATCACATATACTATGAAGCCAATTGGGTTCAGTAAAACAAACCAACCATGTCTCTGCGCTTCCACAATAGAGTGGGGCAATAAAGGATTGCTATTCGGAGCTAAAAATGCGGTAATCAGCAAAACGCTAAGTAAAGCTGCCCCGAGAGAAAGTTCATAAGATACGACTTGTGCGCCACTGCGCAGCCCCCCAAGGAGAGAGTATTTACTGCCCGTGGCCCATCCAGCCAGAGACAGGCCATATACCCCCATAGATAAAACACCTAACAGGTAGAGAATGCCTACACTTCCGCTGAAAAGCTGAAGATGAGGAGAAAGAGGTACTATGGCTAATGCGCCCATCGCCAAAGTAACCATGAGGACTGGCGCCGCAATTTGGAGCAGTTGATAACTACGAGAGGGCTGGAACGACTCCTTGAAGACAAGCTTGAGGACATCTGCCAGAGGTTGTAAGAGTCCCCAAAAGCCCACTCTATTCGGACCTACTCTGTCTTGAATCCAAGCAGATATTTTTCTCTCTGCCAAGGTAGCATAAGCGGCCAGCGTAAAAAAGACTACCAGGAGACCGCCTAAGGTAAGCCAGAAAGCAATAGACACGCCACAAATGTAAGCAAAAGCCACCCTGTGCAAAAAGCACAGAGTGGCTCCATTTTACCAACCGGTGAGAGTTACCCCCTCAGAATGTCCAGAGGTGATGTTCAAACTCTATCATCTGCTGACGTCGCAGCTCCGCCTCGTCCAAGGTTCTAGATTCCTCACCAGAAACTACCGTCACATAACCATAGAAGCGGCGCAACTCTATGATTTCTCGCATGGACCTATCCTCTGCATCGTTAGCACGATTTCGCCACTGGGTATCATCCATTACGTCCATGACATCCTTGTAGCGAAAACATACAGCATCTTCATCGGCCAGAGCACCTTTGGGGTCAACTTGGACGAGGCATATGTACTGCATGTCATAATACATGTCAGACCGATTCTTGTCAAAAATGCGGTCTTCAATGACACGTATTTTAGTCCGATAATATTTTAGATAAGGGAAACCTTTCTCAGCAGAAGGAGTAGCAGCGCCTTCGGAGGTAGGAGCTGCATCTATTCCCCCCCCTAAATCATCACCGCCGCCGAACTCATCCCCGCCGAACTCATCCCCGCCCATTTCATCTTCACCACTTACGCCTTCGTCACCAGCTGTTTGCTCACCAGACTCTATTCGGCGAGATCGAGCATCAAAGTCCTCAAACGAAACCTGCTGACTCAGATTCTTGGGGCTGTAACCAACAAATTTCCCATCCTTGAACCCCTTTAATAGAGCTACTATAGCCCCCTCACGGTTAGAAAAGGGAGATTTGTCAGTAATAGGGTCCGTACTATAATTAGTATATAAACGGTACCCCTCCTGACCGCGCTCGACCGGCATATTTAGCTTCTCACGCAAATCTATCGTCAAAACAACTTTCTTCCGCCAAAAGTGATCATCTACACGAGGCGGAAACTGCGCGTACAAAGCACTTGTCAGCAGGACAAGTAACAGACTGAGTTTAGCAATCATTTTAGTCATAGGTGCGTATTATTTTCCAATGGTTATAGGAAAGGTTAGTTCGGTAATGGAAAAGTTCTCTTTGACCTGCTTATTCTGGAAATTGACCCTATAAACATCACTGAACTGTATGTAGAGCACATTACCAGGTTGTAAGCCTCGAGAGTAGTCAGTAAGGTCAACAGCCACAGAGGGGCTCGTCGCAATTTTGCTGTTCGCAAGTGAGCCTATTACAGAAGCGCCAGCCAGTCCTTTGACCACCTTGATTTCAGGTTTCTCTATTACATAGCGTGCATCTTCAGGCAGAGACTTAGCAAAATCTCCATCAGGAACTACCTGAACACGAACTGTAGCTGTCCTTGGAACAGGAGAGACGCCATTATAGGGGTCATTGTTGATGAGAACACGGAGAGATGGACGAGGGGGAGGGACAACCTTGTAGTCAAGGGTTCCAAGTTCAACAACTTGGCCGGCCGTATTAGTGGCGACATTTAGGCGGCAAGTTTTAGCCCCACCACGGGGGACCACACGAAACTTTTTCTTGCTCTGCTTAGATTGTAAAACTTGGGCATTATCAGCCGTTACACGTGGATCATAAAGCTCTCCAAGAGCGGGCACATCTATATTCAGGTCATTGCCACACTCGGCATATAAGAGCTGAACTGCAGCCGATGTGACGACGATTTCAGGCTTCACGACCTCGAAGCTTTTCTGAAGGCGAAGCTCTTGGAACGAGCCATCCGCCTTAGGAACCCGCGCTGTGATTGTGTAGTTCTGCTTGCCTTTTCTCTGACCTGCGGGAATGGATGCGGCAGAGGCAGGGATGCTGAAAATAGCAGAGTAGCCTCCGGGCTCAAGCTTCATAGCCCCTGTACCAGCAAAGGTTGGCTTTGCATCAGAGGATGTCGCTGCCACAAACGCTTTGGTTTCAAACTTCATACCCGCAACGACGATCTCGGAGCGTGGGGCATCCACGAGAATCAGGGAGTCAATCTTGAACGTCACCTGCCCCAGCTTAGACTTCAAAAGATTGAGGAGTTCGGTTTCTATCACATAGACATCATTTATGTACTTATAGAGAACAGCCAGATTTGCCACAGCTGGGGTCATGTGAAAGGTGAAATACTCCCATGTCTTTTCCTTTGACTCCTTTTCTTTGACATAAGGATTGTCACGAGGGTCTACTACCAAACGAGAGAAGCCTTTGCCTGCATTAGGAAGCTTGCCATTAGAATGAGACGCGTAGAATCGGTTAGCCCAAGATACAAAAGAGTCCAACAGAGCATGCATTTCCAGAGCCTTGCCTTCCCCGCGGCCACCATTAGCAGCATCATTTTTACCCATCCAGAAGCGATAGTTATTCTCTCGTTCATCCAGTCTCTTGAGCCGACCAGTCTCGGGGTCCTTACCAGCTACTTTCTCATCGTACAACGCTTCTATGTAAGTCCTGATTACACCTGCCACGCTATCTGCTTTACTACGGACCTTATCAACCTCTGCTATCAAGGGCTCATTCTTACGGCTACCTTGCTCCATTTCTTTCCGGACGGCAATCTTTATCGCCTCAGCCAAATCAAAGTTATTTTTCTGGAACTGCTCAGCGGTATTTTGCAAGGAGTCCGCCAGATTCTGAAATGCTTGTAGCACCTCCGCACTCACGTTTAGCGCTAAAAGCGCCGTGAGAACGAGGTACATTAGGTTAATCATCTTCTGACGGGGCGTCAGCTTACCAGAAGCCATAATATACTATCGTTGAAAAGCAGAGGATATACCAGACAACATGCCACCGTACACAGCATTCAGATTTCTTAGATTATTGTTTAACCCAACGAGCTCTTGGCGAAGCTGTTCTGCATCTCCGGCGGTAGATTCTATACTGGAAAGCACCCGACCCAAGCTACCATAAAAGCGGCCTATGGCAGCCGTGTGCTTCTGCATCTCCTGAAGCTCACTCTCATAAACCGTATTGAGCTGAGAGATAGTATGAGAAAGCGTTTTAATCTGAGCCTGATAGCTTTGTATGTCTCCAAAGGAGGTGGCTATCTTGGACATAGCATCCGCCGTAACGGCATAACTCTGGGCGAGTGCCTCCACATTCGCAGAAGCAGCCCTTACTTTTTCGGCGAACTCATTAGTTGCCACGGT
>JANWXY010000036.1 GCA_025057135.1 Bacteroidia bacterium
TGAATATAGCTCGTCAGCCGACTGTAAATTTCCGCAAGCTCAGGAAACTTCTCACGCAGATATTCATAATGCCTGTCTATCGTAAGTATATCTCTTCGGCGCGCAGGCCCCGTCTGTGTCACCTCGGGAGAGAACGTATAAAGCCGCCGCAAAACAGTTTCTGCCAACGGCAGATAGAATCGCCTATCGCCAGTAGGCATCGCCAGCCTTTCAGCCACATGAAATAGGGCGTTAAGGAAGTTTGCAGCAAACACAGCTCCAATATGTATGCGCAGCCTCTCCTCCGAAGCGGCGTGATGAACAACAGCTGAACCGCCAGCAAGCAGCAACGCCCACCTCTCCACCTGCGAATGCCCCTCCCAAAAAATTGGAAAGCTTCCCCACTCCACCGTTTCGTCGGGAATAAAACTTTGCAAGGGATAAATCACACCAGCCCTTTCCCCATACAAATCCGAAAGCACAGAAAGCGGCACAGAACCTGCCGTATGCACGATTACGCATCTCTCTGGGAGATACTCCAGCAGTTTCTGTGCCGTTGGAAAAATTTGGTGATCCTTGACACATAAGAAGGCACCTTCTATCAGAGAAAAAGGTACTTCCTGAATATCCGACCATGAGGGGAAAGCCTCGTTTATACTCTGATGGGCGCGGCGCAATAAACCAACAGGCTCGCCGATTTCATGAAGCCGTCTGGCGAAAGCTCTTCCTACACCACCCGCTCCGACTATCAGGAGCATCTACTTTCTCCGCTCAAACTCAAGCTTCTTTATAGGATACGTCACTCTGCCCTCCTGAGCTGTGGCAGCGAAGGGTTCAATGTGCTTTAGGCGAAACTCATTTTCTACTACCCCCTTGTCATTGTATAGGCGCCAGTATAGGGGTATTCCTTTTCCAAAATATCGCGCAGGTGTGCCAAGTCCCTCAGCAGGAAGGTAGCGCAGCCAAGGTCCCCAATCAAATGCCACAGAAGTATCCCAGGCTACTTCCATCTTTTTAGCCAAAAAGTGAAAAATCGTATAAAGACCTCGGCGTCCGTTATATTCAGTAGGCCGGAGGGCTTCCACCCAAAAAGGTAAAGTATCTTGAGGTAAAGGTGTGACATCGTAGGCCACCTGCTGCTTTTCATCTATCCAGAATATCCCCTGCGAGTTGAATAGAAAATGGAGATCTACCTCTGCAGAATCCCACTTGGCTATGGAAGAGATGCGTATAAAAGTAGGACTAAGTAGCGTGGTGGATTGAAAATGCAGCCTTTTAGGAGGCTCTACCTGCTCACCTGTCAGGCGATATTGCCCCCAGAGGGGCGATATAAATAAGCAAGCCAAAAACTCTATCCAGCGTCGCATACTCAGGGACCGATATTGCCTTTGATAAATCCAGTGAGATAAGGTCCATCCGGGAGAGGATATAGCGGCGCTCCACCTATCCGCCGAATGGCATATCCAGCAGGACCGCCTGGCTGGAGTTGGAAGCCTCCCGGTGGCAAGCAGCCGATATTGATAGGGACTGAGACTGTGCCTATGAGGGGGATATCTATAGTAACAGCGGCGCTGATACAGACCTGCACATAACCTGCCCGACCGGGATATCCATAGCCCCCACCCTGGCCGCCATATCCTTGAGGAGTTACGTTTACGCTCAGAGGACCGGCGGTATAGCTGAGGGTCCTCGTGAGAATGCCGCCCATCCCTGGCTGGGCCGTAAGTCCCCCCGTGGCATTCTGACCGGGAGCAAAGTATCCGATGGTGAAGTTCCCACTCGGAGCCCCGCCCTGTCCAAGCTGAGCTCCCCCGCCTCCCCCAGCGCTAACGCCTATAGAAAAGCTGACATTGATGGGATTAGTAATCCCAAATGTCTCTTCTACGCCCGCAGAAGCGCCCCCACCACCGCCACCGAATATGTATCCATTTCTCAGGTATAGATAGGTTCGGGTCGTGATGTGCATGGCATCGCCTCCGGGCTGCCCAGGTAGGCTGTAGTTAGGCAGAGGAGCTCCAGAAGCTCCATTCCCACCCCGCCCTAAAAATGCCCCTTCATGAATCAGCGCAACCACAGACTGAGGGTGCAGTCCGCCCGTAGTAAAGGCTGGATTAGCTGTGGTGGTCGCACTCACCTCCACGCCTGGATAGGTATGAACTATCACGCAAACAGGCTGCCCCGTGGGAATATGAGGATTGGCTGCGGAAAGGTTGTAGTTAGTGGTACTGTTCAGGATATTTACCCGATAGCAGGAGTCTATCGTGAGGGTGTAGATGACGTTTTTGATAGTATTGCCACAAACAGCCTGAATAACTATGGGGTAGGTACCAGGAGGCGCTATGGGCTCGACATTTATGGTCAAAGTAGCTGAACCTGAACCTACTAACACTGGGGGGCTGAAAGAATAACTCGTATAAGCGGGCAGCGTAGAATAAATCTGCAGAGCGATAGGCTGAGGCACACCTGCTATCTGAGTCAAAGTGATAGTTGTTTGAACCGACTGTGTATTCACATGGTCAATGGCGCCACTTGTGGGATTAGCCGTGAGGGTAAAGTTGCAGTCATCGCAGCTTTCAGCATACGCTGGAAGCCAACAGCGTCCGTTGAAGTACTCTATGACGCTATCCTGCGCATTGAAAATAGTCAATCCTGCGGGAGGATTGGGGATAGCGTCCCTTTGAGCGCGATTTAGGCGAGGAAGAAGCAGCCCTTTGTTCGTACTCTCCAAGTGAAGTATAGCCGCTGAGTCTGGCTGCAAAATACCAATACCCACTCCTTGTGCAGCCAACCACAGAGGCGCCCAAGCAAGCCCGTAGCGCCATAGTACTCTCATCTTCTCAAAGGTATAAAATCAGAGCGAGATTTTTCGTATATTTCCGCATGGGTTTATTTGGGCTTCTATGTCTGCTATGGGCGCAGGTATTTGATGACTTTTCGGATGGGGATTTCACAGCTACTCCGCCCTGGAATGGCACAAACGCGTACTGGAGCGTCACTCACGATGGGCGCCTACGCAGTAATGGTCCTTCTGCTTCGGCGACCTTATATCTCTCAACACCGAATACCCTCATCAGCAATACAGAATGGCGCTTCTGGGTGCGCGTAGGCTTCAATCCTTCCAGCTCAAACTTTGTACGGATTTATCTCGTGTCTGATAGAGCAGACTTGACCGACCCCGCTCTCAACGGTTACTATCTCAGGCTCGGCGGAATCCCAGGAAACATGGATAGCTTAGAACTATTTCGGCAGCAGGGCAGTACGCACACGCGCTTAGCTGGGGGGAAAGCTGGACGCTTCGGAAGCACTAATAACATTATGTGGATCCGGGTATTGCGCAGTAGCTCAGGCACTTGGACCGTATATGCGGATAGCTCAGGCTTCTGGGAAACAGAGCTCAGCACGACGGATGCTTCCATCAGCACCACTTCACATTTCGGCATTTTTTTCCAGCACACCTCTTCAAACCGTCAAAATCTATGGCTGGATGACTTTTACATAGGCCCCCCAATCGTAGATAATACACCGCCCACACTCTTATCTGCGGAGGTTGTTTCTCCGACACTGGTACGCTTGACTTTTTCCGAGGCCGTGGATATAACCTCATCACAGAACCCTTCTAACTACCTGCTCACCCCAGGTAGCATAGCAGTGAGCACAGCCAATCGCACTTTTCCTTCCAAAGTAGAACTAACCTTGAGCGCTGCGCTTACGCCTTCAGTTGTTTATACGCTCAGCTACTCAGGCATTCAAGACCTTGCGGGAAATGCTGGCAGCGGGGATACAACTATTGTCCTGCCAGAAATCCCGCAGTTAGGAGACCTCATCTTCTCCGAAATCATGCCTAAACCCACCCCCGTCGTAGGACTCCCCCCTTACGAGTATGTGGAAATCTACAATCGCTCAAATAAATGGCTCAGTACCGCAGGGCTTCGCCTCTGCGACCGCTCCCAGTGCGGAAATCTCCCCACCTCCATCCTACCCCCATACTCTACCCTCCTCCTCATCCCAAGCTCCGCCACCACCGCCTACCCAAACGCCCTCATCGCCTCTCCATGGCCCTCCCTAAACGACTCCGGCGATAGCCTCTCCCTCCTAAACGCCGCCGACGAACCCTTGGACATCGTCAAATACACCCCCTCCTGGTATAGAGACCCTGCCAAAGCCCTCGGCGGCTGGAGCTTGGAACGCATAGACCTCAACGACCTCTGCAATACCGACTCCAACTGGACCGCCTCCTCCCACCCCAGCGGCGGTACCCCAAACGCCCCTAATACCGCCCTCGGCTCCTGGTCAGACCTGACCCCCCCACGCCTCTCCTCATGGGAGGTCCTGTCCCCTACCCTCCTCCTCCTGTCCTTCTCAGAACCACTGGATACCGCCGCTATGCAAAATCTACACCGCTACACACTCACAGGTAGCAGCATCACCGCCGTAAGCGTACAGCCCACAGAAATATCCCTCCACCTGAGCCCCCCACTAACCCACGGAACAGCTTATATCCTGAAAGTGGTAAGTACAGATTGCCGAGGAAATACCGATACCATATCTCTCACCTTCGGAGTACCCCAACCCGCAGCCCCAGGAGACCTCATCTTCTCCGAAATCATGCCTAAACCCACCCCCGTCGTAGGACTCCCCCCTTACGAGTATGTGGAAATCTACAACCGCTCAAATAAATGGATTTCGCTGGAAGGGTGGCGCTTCTGCGATGGTAGTAGATGTGCTACCATTTTTTCTTCTAAAATGCTCAGCCCAGGCGAGTACGCAATCTTGACAACTACGAGTGGAGCTCCTGCACTTTCCGGCATTGGTCTCACTTCATTTCCCACACTGAACGACTCTGAGGATAGCCTTTCTCTGCGCAATGCAGACGATATTTTGATAGACCAAGTATCTTACTCCTCATCGTGGTACCGGGACGAAATAAAGTCCCTCGGGGGATGGAGTCTGGAACGCATAGATATGAATGACTTATGCAGCACCGACTCTAACTGGATAGCCACTACTAATCCTCAAGGTGGTACGCCTAATGCACCTAATAGTGTCCAAGGTATTTGGCGCGACACCATTGCACCCAGAGTGGTTCATGTGAGCTTCATTTCAGCCCAGAGGTTGCTCCTTCATTTCTCTGAAAGGATAGACACAGCATTCATGAGAGAAGTCAACCACTATGCGTTTCAAAGCGGTCCTATTATCACTTCTGCGCAAATCTGGGGACTACAAGAAGTAGAACTTCTCCTATCTGCCCCGCTCCTTCCGAGTAGGGAATATGTCTTAGAAATACAGGCTCGGGACTGCATGGGGAATTTCACTTTGATAAACTATGCATTAGGCTTACCCGAGCCGGCGCTTCCCTTTGATATTGTGATTACCGAAATCATGGCAGACCCCACACCGTCCGTGGGACTACCGCCTTACGAATACATAGAGATTTTCAATCGGTCAAATAAATACATCGCCTTGGAAGGATGGCGGCTTCAAGTCGGGAATAATCAAACTATACTTCCCCGCTATCTGATTCGCCCAGGAAACTACCTTGTCCTCACTTCTTCGGAAGGCGCCTCGGCCTTAGCGTCACTTGGTCCTACGATAGGAATGAGAAACTTCCCGAGCTTGACTAATGACGGCGCTACGATACGACTTAGCGACCCCGCGGGACAACTGATAGAAAGAGTTTCCTATTCCAGTAGATGGTATGACGATCCCGACAAAGATGAAGGGGGATGGAGCTTGGAACGGATATGGACAGACTGGCTCTGCGGCGGTTCTAACGGGTGGCGAGCCAGCGCAGCACCCTCAGGAGGGACGCCCGGCTCCCCTAACTCGGTGCAATCTGCGGCATCGCCCCCCTCCCCACAGATTATGAGTATTTCCTATGAGTTCCCTCATGTAATCGTGCTTTTTTCTGAACGCATGGATAGTGCCGCTCTTTCAGATGTGCTGCATTACCGCTTTACTCCTGCCGTAAATGTGCTGGCTGCCACACCAATACAAGAAAGCTTCGGGGTAGAACTTCTACTCTCTGACTCTTTGGAAAGAAATAAAACCTACCTCCTCACGATTTCCCCTCTGCTGAACTGCAGTGGAAGCTCAATAGATTCCCTCTCCGCATCTCTCGTAGTACCAGGGCTCCCGGAACCTTGGGATATTGTGATTAATGAGATTTTACCTGAACCGCAAACCGGTGGTGTGCGGTATGTGGAGCTGTACAACCGTTCTACCAAAGTCCTCAGCGTGGACGACCTTCTTCTGGCTCGGGGGGCTAATCCTCGGAGCTTCCAGAGAGTCGGCGCAGGTAAGGTGGGGCTCATACCCCCCCAATCTTATCTATGTCTCACTCCGGACACTGAGGACGTAAAGGGAAGATATTTCCCTCCACCGTATTCTCGCTTCTACCAGATAGGGCGAATACCGACTTTTGACTACCGGGTAGATACGGTGTGGCTCCTGAGACGAATAGACTCCCTGCCGATAGATAGGGTGCCATACAGTGCAGACTATCACTTTCCAGACCTACGCACCCGAAAAGGGGTGGCTTTGGAACGGCTTTCTGTGGATGCGTCCTCCGATGACCCTCAAAATTGGTATTCCGCAGCCAGCGTGGTACGGTATGGCACTCCGGGGTACGAAAACTCTCAAAGAGCCCCCGTGGAGAATACAGCTGGAATCCGTGTGGAACCGCGAACCTTTTCGCCTGATGGAGACGGATATGAAGATGTCCTGTGGGTTTTTGTTCCGACCCAAATAGCAGGAGTAAAAGCCGATATACACATTCACACGCTCCGAGGCTATCCTGTATGCACGCTCACCGAGGGAACCACCCTCGCTGTGGGAGAAAATACTTTCCGCTGGGAGGGTACAGATACCCAAGGACGGCGCTTGCCAGCAGGTATTTATGTGGTTTCTCTCACTCTCACCGAACCTGACAGAGGAAAAGTGCGACGATACCGCCTGCTATGTGCCATAGCTGAAAAAGTAAAATGAATTGCCAGCTTTCCACTCAGTACGCTCAGAGTAAAGGCATCGCTCCCCATATCCTTGTGACCACTATTCTGGAAATACCCGCTTATGCTCGTAAAAGCTGGCGGTTTTATCTTCACACCTGGCATACTTTAAAAAATCCACCTATCACTACGCCGCTGAGGTGAAACTTACTTTTTACCTTTACCCGAGATGAGTCAGGCTAAATCAATAGACATGGACTATGCAGCCTACGAGATGCGAGATATCATGCTGCGCTCCAGAGTCGTGGCATGGCTTGTACTCGCTTCTTATTACGCAACCCTCGGGATGGCATATATATTTGACCTGTCACCAGAAGCGAGACGCTTTTACTTGTGGATTTATGGGGTCGGAAGTATCACATCCCTGATAGTCTGTATAGCTCTGCATATCTCTAAAAGCCTTATATGGCGATTTTCCCTGCCTATCGTAGCGACTACTCCCGTACTTGCAGAGGCTGCGTTTTTTCAGCCGCTGAACGGCGCCGTATTCTGGTGGAGCGTGTTTGTTGCTGGCTATGCTGCTATTCTATTTCTGAATAAGGAGGAGCGAGCTGCCGTCTTTGCACTTCCGATTATCGTAGGGTTGGGAGGTGGAGTAGTACTTTTACTTCACCCTAAAATAGCTTCGCTACCAGCAAATCCCATAAGTCATGGTGTATTTAGATATAGCGTTCTACAAATAGCTATGATAGTTGCTGCAATCGTAGGCCTACTACAATATAACTATATACGCCAATGGCTCCTGAATAGAGAAATGCAGCTAAGTGATGCACTGGCCAGACAAGAAGAGGCTAACGCACAGCTTTTAGCAGAAAAACAGCTCTCAGAACAGCGCCGGCAGCAGGTGGAAGCTGCCCTTGTACAGATTGAACAACTCCGAGAGCAAGAGCGACTAAGCAGGGAGCGTGAAGCCTTCCTAGTGCGATACGAAACCCTCATGCGAAAAGGCTATACGCTCTCGTTGGAGGAGTTTGCTGACCAGCTGCTCATTGAGCTTTCAAAAGATATTACCATTTTTGGAGGGATATTTTACGTACGGGACGGTCAAGGATGGGTAGTGAAAGCTTCCTATGCATTTCCTGAGAAGGTCGGTACCTATGTATCAGGAGGTACGCTACGAACAGCGGAGGTGGTGCGGCAGCCTTATTTGATTTCGCCTGCGCCGATGGCTACGATAGATATTAGAAGTGGTCTCTTACGCCCTCGGCCTAAGGGAGTTTTATATCTGCCCTTCTACTCCGAAGTGACTCATGAGGTTGCCTGCATCGTGGAGGTTGTTTTGGCTGAGACCCTGAAACCAGAGACAATAGAAAGGTTAGAAGCCCTCCTACCTCGGATAGGTACATACTGGTGGGTGCGAAGTCAATCTCTTCAGAAAAGTAGCATACATAGCTGATAATCAGGCGCACACACAACCTTCCACATCAGCCTTCATAAAAAGTAACGGATCCCAGCAAAGCCCCAAGCCCCCGCTCGCATCACAGCCGCTATTCTTTCTCCCGTATCTATGCCTCCTATGGCTACTAATGGTAGATTGGGATAAGTCTGGCGCAGGTCCCCGAGCATTTCTATGGACAGATAGTCTCTATCTCTTTCAGGATGAGAAGGTGTAGGAAAAAACGGACCTATCCACACATACGATGCCCATGAAGCAGCCAAAGCTACTTCTTCGGGGGTATGACAAGACTGCCCATATAAGTATGGAAAAGAAGGCCTATCATGAGAAGCGGTGGGAGGTGCCGGAAAGTGCATACCATACCCCACGTACTGTGAAGCCCATCTGGCATGGACAATCCATGGAATACCTTCCCAACGGCGGGCCCACCTCCATAATGCGTCCATAGAGGGCGGTTTCGCCAGTCTGAAAACTATCGCCGTAGCCCCTCGGTCTAAAGCCCTCTGAGTCCACTGATCCAAGTCCTCAACCTCCCAAGGCGTGACCGCCATGGCTTCCCAATAAGAACGCATCAAATCGGCGATGCAACTATCAAATATCGGTTTCGATCAGGGACTACTGCCTCAGCTCCATCGGGAAGGAGAAAACGCTTAGGCGTTTGACTAAGAGAGAAACGCAACCGTTTATCTCCTACTAAAAATTCCATCGGACCTTGGAAATCTTTCTCATCGCACAGCCAATAAGCTTCCAAATAGCTTTTGCCGTCTTCTCGCACTACTCTGTAGCGCAGAACTGGCGGACGCAAATGCAATAAATACGCCCTAAAAAACGGCCTCAAATCCTCCCCTAACTGTCGTCCCATGAAGGCTATCAGCTGTTCTGCTGAGATTGTCTGGAATGAAAATGTATCCTGAATAGCTCGTATGCATCTAAACCATAGGGAGTCATTAGCGGTGCGGCTGCGTAGGGTATGAAGCACCCAGGCCATTTTGTAGTAAATATCTGTGTTGTAAGTTTGGTCAGCATTCACTCCGTAGGGTCCTTGGATGGTTTGCCGATTTTGTATGTTCATACGCTGACTCTTGAGGTACTCGAGGGCTCTGTCGTAGCCGTAATAATACTCTATGTAGAGGGCCTCCCCGTAAGTACAGAAGCCCTCCTGTATCCATAAGTCACCATTATCTGCGGCTGTTACATGATTGCCCCACCACTCGTGTCCGGTCTCGTGTAGAATGATATAGTCAAAATCCCACTCCTCACTTGGACGAAAGCGATTACCGTATGCGATGGCACTCTGATGTTCCATTCCGTAATAAGGAGATTCTACGAGTCCGAAACCGTCTCTTTGAGGAGGGAATGGTCCGAAATAATGCTCCAACGCTCGCAGTACCCTCACAGAGTGGTGACGCATGTATGGGAGTTTATCCCTACTGCTGGGCAGCAGTACGAAGCGTAGAGGGATTGCCTTTCCACTCAGGCTATGAAAAGTATCCATCTCAAAGACATATCGCGGCGCAGCGTAAAAGGTGATATTGTATGTATTGATAGGATAAGAGACCCTGTAGGTGAAACAGCTATCGGAACGGTTCGGCGATACTTTTAGGAGCGTACCATTAGAGGCGACCCGCAGAGGAGAAGGTACGCAAAAAGTCAGCGTTGCACTATCGGGCTCATCGGAGAGATGGTCTTTCAGTGGCCACCAGACACTGGCGCCGATACCTTGGCAAGCCACGCCTACCCAAGGCTCACCGGTTGGTGTTTTTTCCCACACCAGCCCTCCATCCCACGGGGGACGTGGAGCCTTTCTGGGCTTTCCCTCATACAAAGCGGTCCATTGATGCAGCTCGCCGCGCCGCCACCTTTGAGCGGACTTAGGCAGGGCAGCCCATATAGCTCGGGTACCCCTTATCCGCTTGAATGGCACTTTCACCCCATCTACACGAAGCTCAACTAAGTGAAGGGCTTCATGCAGGTCTATCTGTATCGTATCACTTCCGCCTCCCCAGCGAAACGTACAGATAACTTCTCCGCGCAGGCTTTCACGAGTAGGATTCAAAGAAATACGAAGGTCATAGTGACTGACGTCATAACAGCTCCGATATGGATTCAAGCTCCCGATGAGGGTATCAGCTAACGTATAGGCCCGACGATGGAGTAGGACCTGAGTTCCTTCCCACTGAGCACAGGCCAATAGCGGGAGCAGTACACTCACGCGCCAAACTGGGCACCGCACAACACTATACCGCATAGTCTGTATGCTAAGTGAGCTGCAACAATAGCATCTATTTCCGCTCCTCCCGTTTCACAAATATCAAAGCCAATTATTGTGCGTCCCGAGTGCGGTATCGCTTCAAGTAGGTAAAATAGTTCTTCATACCGCAAGCCACCAGGCACAGGCGTGCCAGTATTAGGCACATACCCAACATCCAGGGTATCTACATCTATGCTCACATAGACCCGTTGAGGCAGCATGCTGACAATCTCACTCACCGTCTCCATCCAAGGACGCCCTCTAAATGAAGCCTGAGCCAATCTCCGCATCTCATAGACTGTCAGACGAGGGTAGAGCGAACGAGCATAATCGGCTTCCTCCCGAGCCCAGTCTCTAATTCCTACTGCAACTATCCTCTCAACAGTCGGGCTTTGACTTACATGGTACAAAATAGTCGCATGTGAATACCGAAGCCCCTCATACGAGCTTCGCAAATCTGCATGAGCATCTATGTGCAGTACCCCATAAGGCTTCCCTTCCCGAAGAGCATAGTGGGCACCGAGCGGAACGCTATGGTCTCCCCCTATGATACCAAAAGCCTTCAGATTAGCAAGCGCTTCACGAACTTTCCTTTCTACAAAAGGTAGCACCTCCGTCTCATATACTAAGTCTGTATCTGGCGACGCAGAAAAAGGGGTCTCTGGCGCTTGCCACGCAATACCAAATCGCTCCAGTGCAGGACATTCTGAACGGTAATAGTCTATTTGACTGGATACCTGCCTGACCATTTCGGGGGCTTTGGCAGTACCGAGCCGAAAGGAAACGCCCCCTTCCCATGGAACGCCTATTAGAAGAAGAGCGGCGTCTTCCCAGCTCGTACTACGCCCGAAGATTATCCGTTCTGCCTGCAGCTCCACCCGCATAAACAGCAGCTAAGATACGGGGACTTGCAGTACTGTATTAGCTTACCTTATCTTTGTGGTAGAATATGGTCGGACTTGGGCGACGCTTTTTTGCCAGAGCAACCCCGCTTTCTTGGCTCATCACAGCAAATGTCGCTATCTATGTTGTTTCTGTACTTATAGCCTTAGGATTTTATTTGGCGGGACGCATAGGATTATTTGAGGTATATTATCATAAACTTGCCTTGCCCGGCTCGCCATATTTGCTACTACATCAGCCGTGGAGCTTGATTACACACATGTTTATTCATGATTGGCGGGGTTTCTGGCATATTTTGATTAACATGCTTTGGCTTTATTGGATGGGGCAGCTCTTTATGACCACACAGCCTCCACTGAGGCTTCTCTGGGCTTATGGCTTAGGGGGATTAGGCGGGATAATCGGCTTTCTGGCCTATGCGTGGAGTCATGCACCCTACGGCGGGTATGCACTTGGCGCCTCAGCCGCAGTAAATGGCGTATTCTTCGCTACAGTTGCCCTAATGCCGAACTTTCGCGTCTTTCTTTTCATTTTTGGTCCGATAGCTCTCAAGTGGCTCGCTTTAGTATGGATATTTTTAGACATACTTCTAACCCTGGGGGGAAATGAAGCCACAGCCATCGCCCATCTCTCCGGCGCAGGAGCTGGGCTTCTGCTGGGATATCTGCTGTCTCGTGGATGGCGTCCCGAACGCTTAGGCAACTATAAACTTAGCCTCCTGAGAGAGAAAGAAGTAACGCCTGAGGAGATAGACCGCATTTTAGACAAGATTAATCAGAAAGGTCTCCATAGCCTTACCAAGCGCGAACGAGAAACGCTCAAAAAAGCCGCAGAAAGACTATAAATAATAGTGAATTTCTGGCGAATCGGTGGGCTAATCTTAGCCCTATTGTGGATACTTTCATGGTTTATCCCTCCGTGGGGCTGGGGTGTTCCTTTTCTGACGGCTATCATTTGGACATACGGCGGAGGTATATATTTCCTGATTGGCATCCTGAGAGACGGCTCGTATAAGTGGCTATGGAGCATAGCATTTGTAGTTTGGACTGTGAGCTTACAGTTTATTTGGCGGCTATTACCCTCTGAAAAGTCAAATCTTCAAACTATACGCGTAGCCACCTTTAATATGGATGCGGCTCACTACAAGCGCCCCCAGATAGAGCTACTGGCTGACAGCCTACGGCACTGGCACCCGCAGATATTGTGTCTGCAAGAAGTGTATTTTGGAGACTACACCCCTGCTGAGTTTGCCAGGCGGTTAGGTTACAATTATTATGCGTTCTTGGATGCGAAAATGCACATGGGGATGCTCATATTGAGCGACTACAAGATTGAAAAAACTATAAGTCATGAGCTCCTCCATGGTACGACAAATGGTTTCCACGAAGCCTGGATTCGTTTGCCTTCTGGCGAGTCTGCTCGTATTCTAAACATTCACTTTCCCTCCTACAGGCTGCGACGAGAAGGCGCATGGCAGTGGAAATGGCTCAACCGTATCTGGGCATATCAGGAGAGGTTTTATGGCAAACTGCGTCAGACCCTTGTCAAAAACGATGGAAAAATCCTCTGGTTATGTGGAGATTTCAATACACTTCCTTTTCATCCCTTGTACCTAAATCTCAGCAGAAAGCTCTACGATAGTCACATGACGGCCAGATGGGGGACTGGACCTACGTGGCTTCATTTACTACGAATAGACTATATATGGTCCTCTCTACCAGCGGCATCGCATGAGATACGCTGGCTACCAGGCCAAGAGCACGCGTATATTGAAGCAGGATATAGGCTTTCTGCTGAGAGTGTTACCTTTGCTCAAACGGGGCGTTAGCTCAGGGGTTTAGAGCGCCTGCTTCACACGCAGGAGGTCGGTGGTTCGAATCCATCACGCCCCACTTGCGGCGGGTTGTTGTATTAGGCGCGAGTGGAAGCATTGGGCAGCAGGCTTTGTCTCTACTCGCCGCCTACCCAGACCGATTTAGACTGGTAGGATTATCCATTCATCGTCAGATAGATAAGATTCTTCCATGGCTTTCACGGTTGAATCCGGAATGGGTCGCCATCACCGATCCTGAAAGTCTGCACAGGGCTTCGTGTTCAGGTTTAGGGTTTCCGCTCATAAATAAAGCTGAGCTCCACGAAAGGCTCGAGACCCAGCCCATAGATATCGTCCTAAACGCTATCGTAGGCGCTACGGGCTTCTGGGCGAGCTGGCACACTCTCAGGAATCCCGCTCCGAGACTCGCTTTAGCCAATAAAGAAACGCTGGTTTTTGGGGGCCAGTGGTTAGTCAATCATCGCCACAGGATTATACCCGTAGATAGCGAGCATAGTGCGCTTTTCCAGTGCTTATCAGGAGAGCAAACAAGCCATGTAGAAAAGCTTATCCTTACCGCTTCTGGGGGACCCTTTCGCGGAAAAAAGACAAATGACCTTGAACAGGTAGCTCCCGAGCAAGCTCTGGCCCACCCCGTTTGGCGCATGGGCACACGAATAACCATAGACTCCGCTACTCTCATGAACAAAGCTTTGGAACTTATAGAAGCTCACTGGCTCTTTGATATTCCACCAGAACAGATAGAGGTATGGGTGCATCCTCAGTGTATCGTGCATTCACTGGTACTTTTTCGGGATGGAACGCTGAAAGCTCAACTTAGCCTACCCGATATGCGTCTGCCCATTCTATATGCTCTTTCGTATCCTGAAAGGCTGCCTTTCTCGGAGGGGAGGTGGCAGCCTTTTGTTTCTATCTCCAACTTGGCTTTTGAACCCGTAGATGAAGTGACCTTTCCAGCTCTTCGCTTTGCGAAAGAGGCTTTGCGTATCGGAGGTGCGGCCCCAGCTCTGCTAAATGCCGCCGATGAGGTGGCAGTGGATGCATTTTTGAGGGGGCAAATACCATTTCTGGACATTTTTCGCTGCTTAGAATGGTCTCTTCAACAGCCAGAGGCTCATACTCATCCAGACTCGCCACAGACATTAGAGGTGATAGAACAAGCTTTTCGCCTCAAGGTAAGAAAACAGTTTTTAGAGACCTCACATGCAGGGAGAAAATGACTTCATAGACTATGTGAAGCTTCGGGTAGAAGCTGGCGATGGTGGAGCGGGGGTCGTACGGTGGAGACGGGAGAAGTTCGTTCCCAGAGGCGGTCCTGATGGGGGAGATGGCGGAGATGGTGGGAGCGTATGGATAGAGGGTGATCCTCAGAAATGGACTCTGCTGGATATCAAGTATCGTCGGATTATACGCGCACCCGATGGTGAAGCTGGACGCGGACAGTGCCAGCGAGGCGCATCAGGGGAAGATATTGTCCTAAGAGTCCCCTTGGGAACGGGGGCATGGGATGACGATACAGGGAGTTTCATAGGTGAGGTGCTCAAACCGGGGCAAAGAGTGCTTTTAGCTCGGGGAGGACGCGGCGGACGGGGAAATCATGCGTTCCGCTCACCTACCCTCCGAGCCCCAGATTTTGCAGAGCCAGGCGAACCGGGAGAAAAGCGTTTTATTCGTCTGGAACTCAAACTTTTAGCTGACGTGTGTCTCGTTGGCCCCCCAAATGCTGGGAAATCCACCCTGCTAAGCGTGCTGACGCGCGCCCGCCCTAAAATAGCCCCCTATCCTTTCACTACCCTCGTACCACAGCTGGGCGTGGTACAAGATGAACGAATGAGGAGCTTTGTCATAGCAGATTTACCTGGACTTATAGAAGGAGCCGCCGAGGGCAGAGGCTTAGGCCATCGGTTTTTGCGTCATGTAGAGCGTGGCGCCATTTTGCTCTTTACCCTGCCCATGGACCACCCGGATCCTCAGGGCCTCTTTCATGCCCTACGAGTAGAGCTTCAAAAATATCACCCTGCCCTAATTGAGAAGCCTTACCTGATAGCCTTCACCAAATGCGACCTCGTCCCCGCAGCAGAGCGGGCAAAATATCTTTTACCCAGTCACTTTGGTCCTCAGTACTTCGTATCAGGAGTTACCCATGAGGGACTTAGTGACCTCCTAAGTGCTCTCCGCAGTGCTGTGGAGCTCCATCGTGGTCCGCAAAAGGTGTCTTCGCCTTTCATCCCGTGAAACTCATCCACCTTCTATGCCACTACCCGAAGTGATATGGTGGCTTTTCCCTACTACATGGTCACAAATAGTCCTAAGCGTGGTTTCAGCTTATCTGACGATACAGATAAGCATTGCCATCCTAATCCGCCGCAGTGACATACCTGCAGCGTCATCACCACCGAGCCCTTTACAGGTTCTCATCCCTTTCCGAAACGAAGCTCCTTATCTGAGGAAACTGATTCATAGTCTTCGGACGCAGACGATTAGATTGATTCCCATTTTCGGGGACGATGGCTCCGAGGACGAGAGTGTCAGCGTAATACATTCTGCCATCGATGGAGAAATGCCTATCATTAGGAAGGTTCCTTCCACTGCTCATGAACTCTTTCCTGGGAAGCACGCTGTACTGGTTTTCTTAGAAGGGGAAATAAACAGCGAGATATTTTTCATAGCCGATGCCGACATGAGCTTTCCCCCCACATGGGCGGAGGCTTTGAGAAATGCCCTCATATGTGACCCCGGTCTCGGGGGAGTATGTGCGCCCAGCTTACCGCAGGCTAAAACGATATGGGAAAGTTTCCAGCGCATAGAGTGGGCTTCGGTATTGTATCTGATCGCAGCCAGTCGGTCCATTGGATGGATACCCACTGCTATTGGAAATAGCATGGCTGTGAAACGAGCAGCCTGGGCTTGCGTCGGCGGATGGAAATCTCTCCCCCCTACCCTTGTAGAAGACTATGAAATGATGCGAGCTCTCCAAAAAGCCGGATGGCGATTTGAATGGGTGTTTCATCCCGAAGTGCTCGGCGAAACGCGAGCGGAACCTTCATACGAGCGCTGGATACATCAGCGTCTGCGCTGGCGCCAAGCTGTAAGGGAGGTCCCCCCCCTATCTGCAGGCTACTGGATACTTCAAAGCCTCACGCCATGGATGATGATCACCAGTGGAAGTTGGGCAGCATTGGCTTGCATTGGAGCGATATGGACCGCCGCAGAACTCCTTCCTATGTGGCGATTTAGAGAAGTAGTGAAAGCTCGAAAGGTCCTGCGGTACCTTCCCCTGCTCCTGGCGTATCGCTTTATCCAAGGGCTGTGGCTCCTGTGGTTATCTATGAGCAAACGCCCTATCTACTGGCGAGAAAGATGGCATATGAAGGAGAGATTATCAGCTTTGAGGTGAGGGGACGGCGGTATGAAAGACAGAGGGGCTGGGGCGGGGCCCCGGGGGGGCCCCCCCCCCATACCTAAAAAAAAAAAAAAAAAAAAAAAAAAAAAAAAAAAAAAAATAAAAAA
>JANWXY010000039.1 GCA_025057135.1 Bacteroidia bacterium
AGCCACCGCAGGTGGCTGCCGCCCCCCCCTCAAACCAAAACCTACCCAACACGAACATCACCCATAGCCCCTTCCCCTCCATCCCAAAAGCCTAACGAGCATATGACACAAGCTGAACTATGGGCACACCAAAAGACTCCAGAGCCTTTCGTCCCCCCAACCCTTCCAAGCTAATCAGAAAGCCAAACCCCGCCAGCTTCGCGCCTATCTGCTGAACTAACTTAGCCGTAGCCGCAGCGGTACCGCCTGTCGCCAGTAAGTCATCATGAATAAGTACCTCATCTCCTGGAAAAATAGCATCTTTCGCAATCTCTACCGTAGCAGAGCCATACTCTAACTCATACGAGATACTGGCTGCGACCTCTGGAAGCTTGCCTTTTTTGCGCACAATCACAAAGCCAGCTCCCAACTGCTGAGCTATCATCGGCCCCAATAGAAAGCCTCGGCTTTCTATCCCCACTACCTTTGTTATATCCCGTACTCTAAACTGCCTCGCTAACTCTTCTACACAGCGCTCTACTAAACGGGGCTTGAGAAGGACAGGAGTAATGTCTTTGAAGAGAACGCCCTTCTGCGGAAAATCTGGTATCTCTCGGATCGTCTGACGAAGCTCCTGTTCTAAAAGCATGAGCGCAAAGTTATTCGCCTGTGAGATATGGGATAAGTTTAGTCCGTATAGAGTCGGGTAGCCACTTTACCCATACCTCAGGCGGAATAGGCTGTTCTCCCCAATCTTTCCTTTGACGCACGAGATGACGAGCCAGTCTCCACGAAATATACGGATGCGCTGCGAGCTCCTCCACTGAGGCATATCGCAAGGAAAGCTTAGGCTTGGGGGTACTCCCTATGTGTAGGTAGGGCAAAGCTTTCTCTATATTCTCAGGACGCACTCCCCATATCTCGCGCAGCTGCTCCGTAGAGACAAAATATCCGCCCAGCTTTTCTCTATAACTGACTATTTTTTCTGCTGACTTACGGCCAATCCCAGGCAGCTTCTCCAATTGCTCAGCTGTCGCAGAATTGAGGTCCAAGGGCTGGTATGTACGGGGCTCAATAAAAGTCCCGCTTTTTTCTACGCTACCTAAATACCCATAGGTCTTGAACCGATACCGTTCTACGACATTCAGCCCCCGGAAGGAGTCTATCTGTGCCCAAGACTGGAAACCGCCAACCTTATATCTGTATCGAATGAAGCTCCGAGCTACCGAAGGACGACATAGTCTGGCTTGAACGAGTCCCATACTATCAGCGCTATTCAGATCAATCGCACGCGGCGGCCCCCCCTGCCTATGTACGACTACTTCCGAAGAGATACGAGCCCAATAAAAACTATCCACAGCCAGTCGAACCTCATTTGTATCCCAGAAACCTCCAATCTCCCTGCGTAGGTAGAGTAACCGGCTAACCTTCCATGGCGATAAACCAGGAAGAGATAATAGCACCAAACTATCAGCAGTATTCACCTCTACCAGCTTAGGTGATGGCAAACCCGGGGACACCCTCAAGCGGTGATAAAAATCAATCAGGGAGAAAAGTATCACCAAGCTGCCCCAGCCAACGAAACTCCACCAAGAAGGAGAGTTACGCAGACGCCGTTGAAAAGAAGCCTTTTGAGCAGGAGATAGACCTTTGGGCATATTGAGCATTTTGAGCGATTTTAGCCAAAAATCAAAAGTAGCTTTTGCCATCTTATGCCGAAGATGGTCATATGATAAAAAGATTGGCTACGGAAACTCGGCTCTTTCACGAAGGCTCACTTCGCAGAACTTGGCTGGGGGTGGTCGCATGAAGCAAAGGATCATACATTGCTATGAGGCTCATAGAGGGCAGACTATATCTCCCAGCAAACCGCACCCTGACCGGTACGTGTATCCTAATCTCAGGCTCTCTGAGGGTCAAGTATAACACCACACGGTCATCACGCTGCTCCATATGCACCAGCTCAGCACCGTTTATAACGGCCTGTCTATCCTCAGATAAACGAAAACTTTCTACACTCCATGCGGACGGTAGAGGCATGCTAAGGGCAACATTTCTGAGGGGAAGGTTCAGAGTATTCTCTACTTGAATATCTATTCTCCAAGTAAGTCGGGCTCCGGCAGTCATAGTTTTACCATTCTCTGGGGCGAGGGTAGCATTCAGACGAAATCCCGAACTCACTGGAACCAGAGGCTTGACTGGCAGCCCCTCTATAACATAAGCTATGTAGGCAGGGGATGAGCCTTTATTCACAATAGAAATGCCATAGGCGTCTGCCAGCTCCTCTGCCCACACAGGCTCATCATGGGTGGAAAGCCTCTTTTGATATCTAAGCTCTACTGGAAGCGGCTTTATTTGCTGATTGAGGGCGAGGAGTAACCAGCTCGCTTCCTGTGTAGAGAGGGTACGGCTATGCTCTAAGAGATGGCTCTGGGCCGTCTGTACCAGAGGAGAGCGCCGAGAGCTTGGAACAAAACTTTCTCCATACAGCATCAAGGCTAAATCTCGCATAGGAGTTATCAACTCTCCGCCAGAGGACCCCGTAGCAGTAGGCAGTCCTTTCGGAGGTTTAGGCAGTGGAAGCCGCACCTGAGCACAAGCACCCCGCCACAAAGCAAGGATGACTGGATCGTCTATCTGATTGATGTCTGAGACGGAAGGAAACCCCGAACGTACCTCTTCACCAAGCGCCCGAGTCAGAAGGAGAGCCCTATAAGCCTGTGTGCGACTCCCAGGTGGAGTTTGAGTAAAAAGTGAGCGCTGATACTGGAGGGCGCGCTCATATAATGGCCTGGCTTGAGAGTAGCCAGCTTTCTGAGCTTCATACAGGAAATGCGTAATATAGACACTTAGCCAGTTATCTTCCGGCCCCCCACTCCAAAAGCCAAACCCGCCCGACATAGTCTGAAAGGTGGAGAGTTGTCTGAGAACATTCAGTATATGGGATTTTTGCGTATCCGTCGGCAGTCCAAGAAGTTTCTCCAGCCACGGACCCGCAGTCAAACTCGCAAATGCCTGAGAAGTTATTTGTTCCGCACAGCCATGAGGAAATTCCATCAAGTCATACAAAGCCCCAGCATACTGAACAACTGGAAGTGAGCCACCGATAATCCTGATTTTTTTACGAGCAAAATCTCCCTCTATATCGGGCAATCGAAGCTCCTCACCTGGCTGCACAACATAGGTTTTGACCAAGCGCTGAAAAGCTTCGGCAGGACGAATAAGCACTTCCTGCTCTTGAAGGGAGTAGTTCTGAACGAGCAGTCCCACCCGTACCCTTCCGACTACGCCTACACAGCGAAGGATCAAGGTCTTTTGCATAGAAGCATTACCCAAAAGGCTAAAATCTCCCTCCTGCTCCGAAAGCTGGAGACCCTCACCCTGCACGACTATCCGCCAGCGTCCAGACTGGGGAGTTTCGGTGGTATTTTGGAGGGTGAGTGGCAGGAGTAGCTCATCTCCTTGACTTATGACGTCAGGAAGGCTCAGTCGCCCAACTATAGGCAGGACAACGGCGGTATAGGTCTCGCCCATGCCAAAACGCTGCTCATCCATCACATAAGCCCTCCAACGCACCTTCCCAGTGAATGGAGGTAACTGCACTTCCACCGAAGCTTCTCCTTTGGCATCGGTTTGCAGATTCGCCCAGAAAAATGACACCAGCTTCTCTGCACGCTCTGGCTGGAGTCCTTCATCAGATAACATATCCTCGCTTCCTTCTCCCCCACCGACTATGCCAGCTCCCCAAGGCGTTGTATAGGGAAATTGTTCGGAGATTTTGATAGTGTGAGCCCGTTTCTGATAAAAAAAGTCATGGGGATTCTGGATGTCTTTCCGCTGATTAGGTAGGATTCCTGCATCCACCCCTGCAACTATCAGACGTGCATTAGCAGCACCTGCCTTTACTTTGATTGAGAAACGCTCTCCCGGAGCCGACCGAGCAGGTGCTGCTACTTCTACCTTGACGGTAGTGTTTGTACCCTCTATGGGAATGTAATACACCCCCCTAGAGACGCGAAAAGGGCTCCCTTCTCCGTGTAAAGCCATAGCATGGACATAAAACCCTGGGACACTTTCAAGGTTTGTAGGGATTTCCACCTCTACCACATCCCCTTTGGAAGTGACCCACTGAGAATGATAAACCTTTTCACGCTCGGCAGTAATCAGTAATCGCCCCGGCAATGGGAGCTTGACAAGTAAGCGGGCTTTTTCCCCAGCTTTGACGATGGGACTCTGCGGCTTAATCTCAATCCCTCCCTCAGGATCGCTCGGCAGTAGGCTTTCATCTCCCCAACCCCATATTTCTACTATTTGAGTAGTTGGGAACCTCTGTTGAGGCGCCCATACTCGTATCTCGTACTGCCCAAGGCGAGGCGTAAAAGCTATTTGCCCTACCCCACCACTCAGTTCTATTTTAGCCCTGTGAAAAATCCGTTCTACAGGACGGTATTCTTGTCTATACCCGCCCCACGGCTGCTCTACCAGAATGGGTTCATATTGCCGCTCAATGACCTCTACCCGAATAGGAATAGACTCAGATGCAGGCCTAAGGTCTGCGCCTCTCAAGCCCTTAAGCAGCACTACTACCTGAGCCCCTGAGCGAAGGTATGGCGGCAAACGCCGCATCCCCACGATATACGGCTGACTCGCATAGAACATGGAACCTGTATGTGAGTTTATTCGTCCCTCATCATCAGTAAAGCGAGCGATGGCTCGTATCTCCCCATAGCCATAACCTCTTGGCAGAGAGAAAGAAGTCTCAGTGCGCCCATGCGCATCAGTGCGCAAGTCCGTCTGAGCCGCAATAATGAGACTATCCGAAGGAATGGTAGGCTCCCATACGTACTCCGGCTCACCTTGGATAGAAAGGGACTTCCAGCGGACATCTATGGTACCTGCAAGGTTGGCAGCAGGTGTGCCATACAAATACGATACCTGCGAGCGTATTCTCAGCTTATCATCAGTGACAGACTGAGTGAGGGTGATTTCAAGACGATTAGGACTAAAAACCTCAACTTGAAAGGGAAAACTGGAAATGAGCTCACCTTCGGGTGCATTTAGCAGCTCCAAAGTGTAACTGCCAGTAGAAGCACTCAACGGAAGCTGATACTCCCAGAGAAAGCCACCGTCGCGGGCACACTGTATTGAACCTGTCCACAGAATACGCCCCCGAGGCTCGCGAAGGCGACCCCATAGCTGAGAAGCCACATACCTCAGCTGCAAAGTGCGCACGGTCCCTGCGACCTCTACCTTTTCTCCGGGACGAAAAAGCGTACGAGCCGCAGCAAAGTATATGAGTAGCCCACTACGGGCTGGGTCTATCCCGCCTGTCTCAAAAGTCCATCTACCAGGGCGCAGCCCCCTCAAAGGAAGGTAGTTCGGTTCAGAGTTCCAGACTGTCCAGATGCCTTCAGGCTCTAAGGTGTCTGGCAGAGGCAAAAAAGCATAGCCTGAGCGATTGGTTGTATTACGAGAGATAATTTGCCCTGCAGCTCCCCATAGTTCCATTTCCACCCCCGCTAAAAGCTCATGAGCGCCATGAGAAAGAGCCCATATATGAACCCCCTCTACACCGCGGCGCGCAATCAGTCCGTATGAACCAACCACAAACCAGTTTCGCAGAGTCTCTGTTTCTCCTGATATCTCCACAGCATAAACTCCTGGAGGTAAATCTTCGCCAATAGCATATAGGGTCTGGCTTTTTTTCTGGACCTTACGCAAAATGCTGACAGGGAGCTCAGCACGACGCACCAGCTCAGCATACGCTGAGAGCTCCGAGTGCTCCCACCAGTCCCCCCACCCGATATTTTCCCACCAGTTAGCGGTAGAGGAGTAGTTCATCCATAGATTTTCAGCCTTTTGTCGGAAAAATAGGCGAACATTCTGAGGTAGGATGCGCCATATCTGGATGGTAACCGTTTTAGCAGAGCCGGCCTGAAACAGGAGAGGCGTCCCTGGCGCTGTAAAGTGTGCATACGGCTGATACCATGAGAAAGAAGGTGCTCCCTGGGGAGCCAGAACGAGCTTCTCCGTCTCAGCCAGACCAAAATCACCTCCGGGAAAGCCTTTCCGCAACTCTAAACGAAAAGGACCAGAAGGGAGCACTTCGGGATAGAGATACAAATCAATGGCTCGGGCTTCCATCGTAAAGGGAATGCCATCCGCCAGAGAAATGTAAGAGGCTGCTTGAGATACCCGTCCTTCTATCCAGTGGCTAAATCGCAATCGTATCCGCCAACGACCACCTGCCTCTTCTACGGAGCTCTCTCTAAGCTGAAAAGGAGAAGGCTCAAAGTGTATGCGCCCTCCTCTTATTTCTTCGGTTTCGGTTTTTGAGGAGGGGATGTTGATTGAAGGCGGGGGGTTATCTAAGAGGTATAGTGCCTCCCGAGAAGAGAGAGACACTCGCCGAACTGATAGGACAGCCCCTGTCGAGTCATGCAAAGGTATGTCTGTGAGGGGTAAAGGAGCATTGCTCGTCAAGAGAATAGCAGGTTCTCTGGAAGGCCCATAGAAAACTACAGGCGATAGAACCATGCGCAGAGGCTGCACTTGAAAGCGAACGGTGCCATTTAGACCTTTCACGGCTTTGAGCTCGTAGGATTTGCCAGCTTCAAGCGGTGCCGAAAGAAGTAGCATGAAGGCCCCCTTACCGACCCGCCTAATGCCTAAGATAGAAATAGGCCCTGGCTTTATTACGAAACCCAAGCTCTCGGGCGGCACAGGCTTTTCAGTATAGATTACGAGGGTGCGTGCTTCAGGAGGCACGCCGGTTTTTGCCTCTGCCAATACAAAATCGGCTTTTTGAATGCCCATCCATATCACTGCTGCCCCTAACAGGACTATGATCGCTGATAAGTAGAGATAATCGCGCCGCATTGAGGAAAGGTAAGGATAATTTCTGTTTGGGCAGCTGTGCGGATAAGGGTAGGCTGTGCTATGGGGGAAGTTTAGGGGCGCGCCCGCGCCAGTGGGGCGGGGGCGCCCCGCGTAGCACGCAACACCAAGCCCCCATGATACGAACGCCGACCCCACAAAAAAAGTTCGTGCGTTTACCCT
>JANWXY010000025.1 GCA_025057135.1 Bacteroidia bacterium
GTTTTTTTTATTTTTTGGTTTTTTTTTTGGTTTTTTTGGGGTTGGGTTTTTTTTTTTTTTCGTGTTTGTTTTTTTGGGGGGGGGGGGGGCCCCGTTTTTGGGGGGCCCCCCCCCCCCACACCACAAAATCACATCAATTACCTATACCTCACCATCTACATTCAGCACAGCGCACGCAGCGCTGAGTGACATTTCCCCAATCTTTTGAGTGAATAGCCCAAACCTCAGCTCAATAGTCTGAGACTACTCAGTCCGCCATCTATGTGCCATATGCCCCCTGTTATCCAGCTGGCTTGGGGAGAGAGGAGAAAGGCGATAGCATGAGCGATATCCTCTGCCGTGCCGATTCTGCGCAGGGGATGTCTCTGCGCAGATTGCTGGATTTTTTCGGGGGTATTAGTGAGCTTCTCAGCTAAGGGTGTCTGGGTAAGCGAAGGGGCGATAGCATTTACTCGGATAGTAGGTGCCCACTCTGCCGCTAAGCTGCGTACAAGCCCTTCTAAGGCGCCTTTCGCGGCCGATATGCTGGCGTGAAAAGGCATCCCAGTTTGTACTGCCACTGTACTTACCAAGACTACACTGGCCCCTTCGGCTTTTTTTAGGGCTGGGTATGCATGCTGGAGAGCCTTTACTGCGCCATAGAAGTTTATCTGCCAGTCTGAAAGGAAGTCCGTTTCTCTGAGCTGCATAAAAGGTTTGAGCGTGATGCTACCTGGCAAATACACAACGCCATGAAGGGGTTCAGATAGTGGGGGCAAAGCGTCTTTCAAAATGTCGCCGGTCTGATGAAAAATATTCGCAGGCAAGTCACCACGGGTGCGTGAGAAAACCTGTATTGTATGCCCCTGAGCAGTCAAAATATCTACCAAAGCCCTACCTATACCATGGCTGCCACCGATTAGCCAGTAATGCATATAGTCAGAATAACAAAACTCCCCCCTTGCCCTATGCCCAAACTATGTCTGCTCCGAATTTTGAGGATGCTCTACCTAAGCTTGAAGCGTATCCTTACCGTCATGCGGACGATCTGATTGCGGGAGATGGGATTGAAACGCCACTGGAGGATTGCTTCTTCCCCCGCTCTCTTAAGCTCAGGGGGCGCTTGCAAGTCTATGGCGCGAGCGTGGGACACCCGCCCATCAGGTAGTACAAAAAGCTCAAATCGGACTCGGGCTTCTTTTTGAACAGTGTATTTGGGAGCAACGAAATAAATCAAACGCCTTTCTGCGGTCCCTTCATCCCCTTCTCCAAACTCTAGTAGCCCACGCCCTAAATCCCCAGCTTCCGAGGCGTCGGGAGAACCACCTGGTTGAAATACTTCGTTTTCCACTTCCTCGTCAGACTCTTCGTTTGTGCTCTCAGAAGTGTTTGAGGTAGAAGTTTCTGAGGTGACAGGCTGAGGCGAATTGTCTGCAGATGGAGACTGAACTGGACTTTGCTCTTGGGTGGTGATCACAGTCTCGGAGGGTTTGGCACTTTCCTGGGAAGGTTTCACAGTGCCGACGGTCTCAGTGTAGCCAAAATCAATCATCCCTGCAACGATATAAGGGTTTTCATCTTCTGGGGGTATCGTCCCTCTCAGGAGTACCCAGAAATAGGCGATTATAAGCCAGGCGATAAAGAAGAGAATGGTAACTACGGCACTAATGCGTCGGGCGCGACTTTCGTCTTGATGATAGGTACTCATGGGCGTTTAGTAGCAATCACCACTGCGCCACGATACTCAGCGATGAGCGATATGGCATAGGCTACTTCCTCCATCGTAACAGACTTGTCTGCGCGCAGAGTTATAGTACGAGCGGAGAGGTCTTTCGGATAAGGGGTAAGGGCGGCGCGAATATATCCTTCTAAGGCCTGCCTATTGATTTTTTGGCTATCCCAGTACCACTCTCCTTTTGCTGTGATGGTAATGCTGTGGGGAGCGGGACTGGGTTGGGTAGAGCGCCCTTGAGGAAGCTGAACTTGTACCCCACTTTGCGTTACGAAGCTTGCCGTCAGCATAAAGTAGATCAGTAGGAGAAACACCATATCCGCTATGCTCGCAAGGGCGAAATCTGACTGAGGCTGAAGGCGACGACGAAACATACTTTATCTTACGGGCTCTTGTAGGACGTCCAAGAAGGCTGTGCTTGCTGCTTCCATCTTGAGGATGAAGCCTTGAATGCGATTCACCAGCACATTGTATGCAAACTGCATCGGTATAGCTACGATGAGTCCGGCGGCTGTGGTAATCATTGCTTCGTAGATGCCGTCTGCGAGTGCGGCAGGATTGACGTTGCCCTGAAGTTGGGATATTTTCATGAAGGCTTGAATAAGTCCTGTCACAGTCCCCAAGAAGCCTACCATGGGAGACAATCCAGCAATAGTGGCGAGGTAGGGTATATTTTTTTCCAGCTGGAGAATCTCTAAGTTGCCTTGATTCTGCACGGCAGCGGTTATATCTGGGAGCGACGAGCCCAGCCGACTCACCCCTTTCCCTACCATTCGTGAAAAGGGGGTCTGATTCGCTGCACAAATCGCCTCTGCCCGTCGTACATCTCCTTGGCGAATGGCGGTTTTTACTTGCTCCATAAAATCTCGCGGGTCTTTGTCATATTTTGCGATGAGGAGATATCTTTCCAGAAAGATATATAGCCCTATTCCTGCTAATACAATCAGAATAATCATAGCCCATCCGCCCATCACTATGAAGTCCAGCAAGGTAAGCTCTACAGGTTTAGGCGCTGGGAGACTCGGCGTAGTTGCAGGTGTCTGAAGCCAGACCATGCCCAAAAATACGCTGCTCAGAGTAAAGGCCTAAAGGATATTCCCCGCATCGGGGGAGTAATAGCAAGTCATGATAAGGCGGTCAGATGGCTCTATCGGCAGCTTACCACGGGTATAGACCCGTGATGTGTTTATTTTGATTGGAGCTCCTCAATACTTAGGGGTGGGCGCAGAGCTAAGGCTCGCTGGTAGGCAGCCCATACCGCCCGAGAAAGTGCAGGACGAAAACCTGCCTTTTCTAACCTATACACAGCCTCCGCAGTGGTACCTCCTGGGGAGGTTACCTCATGACGAAGAATAGCAGCCCCTTTGGGATTGCGACGATAGTAAGCGACAGAACCTGCTATGGTTTCCACCACGAGCTTTTCTGCTATATGACGGGGTAAGCCCATATGAACCCCTGCATCCATGAGAGCTTCCATAAAAAGAAATACATAAGCAGGTCCTGTACCCGATAAAGCCGTTGCCATGTCTATGTAGCTTTCTTCTTCTACATAGAGAGTTTCGCCCATGCCTTTTAGAAAGCTGCCAATCTCATCTAACTCTCGGTTGGTTAGTCCGATAGCGGTCCAAACAGTGATTCCTGCCCCGATGCGTCCGGGCGTATTAGGCATGGAGCGTACAAGTTTCAGGTGATGTAGAGCGGTTTCCATGTGATGTAGCGAAATCCCCGCCATTACAGAGAGGACCACGGTGTGAGGCAGTAGAAGTGGTCGTAAAGTGGGAAGGACAAGCATGGCTTTCTGGGGCTTGAGAGCCAGTAGAAGCCAGTCAGTGCCCCCTACTTCGTGAGGATAGGTGGCTTCTTCGGCGCCGAATCGCTGTGCCAGTTCGGATCGCCGGGGAGAAGGCGGTGATAGGTAAATCAGCTCTCCGGAGGGGAACATTTGACGATAGGCTCCGCCTAGGGTTTCCCCCATTACTCCAGGACCTACGATTACCGCTCGCTTCATGTAATCAAGGTTAAGTAAGCCTCTTTGCGCAAAAGTTGATGGAGCTCCTCGGGTTTTTCTATTCGTATGCGAATCATCCAGCCTTCTCCGTATGGGTCCTGATTAACTTTTTCAGGACTTTTGTCCAAAGCTGGGTTTTTTTCTAATATGGTCGCACTCACCGGTAGGTATAAGTCAGAGACAGTTTTGACGGCTTCTACGGTGCCAAAGACGCTGCCACCTTCTAACTTTTGTCCTACCGTCGGAATATCTACATAAACTATATCACCCAACTGAGATTGAGCATAGTCGGTGATTCCAACGAGCGCTTCTCCATTTTCAGTAAGGCGAAGCCATTCGTGTTCTCGGGTGTAGTATAACTCCTCTGGGAAGTGCATAACTTCCACAAAAGTAACCTATGCGGTACGAATCACATTATAGAGCTGTCCCAGCTCCTGTCCGATAAGAACGACTTCATCGCCAGGTCCTAACCAAGTCTCTGGGGCCTCCGGATTTTCTAATCGTCTTGAGCCATTGATTTCTAAGAAGCACCCTGTTCCTACGGTGCCGGAGCCTATGACTTCGCCCGGGAGAACCTCTACGCCGTAACTTACTCTTTCTAAGATTTCTGCGAAAGTCCAGCTCATGTCTGATAAATATCCATAGCTAACGGGCGTATTATTCACTTCTGCTTGTAAGGTCAGCTTGAATGTATTGCCTATGTGACCAGTGGGAGGATTAGTGCGATACGGTTCCAGCTCATCGGGAGTGACCACCCATGGACCTAAACTTGTGGCGAAATCCTTTCCCTTAGCTGGGCCGAGGTTGAGCTTCATCTCTTCCATTTGAAGGGTCCGAGCACTCCAGTCATTCATAAGCATATATCCGAAGATGTACTCATCCGCTTTATGGGCAGGGATATTCCGACCAGATTTACCCAAAATAACTGCTACCTCTAACTCAAAGTCTAACTTTTCCAAATGCCGAGGCTCCACATAGATAGGACCAGGACCTGTAACGGCTAAGGCATTAGAGAAGTAAAAGACGGGGAATTGGTCAAACTCTGGTATCATGCCTAAGCCTCGGTTGCGACGGGCGGCTTCTACATGTTGCCGGAAGGCATATCCATCTCTCAAACTTACAGGACGACGCACCGGAGAAAGCACTCGCAGGACAGCATACGGGACTTGTAGCTCTTCAAAATCACCTCTATCTTGATACCGATGAAAGACCCATTCTACCCAGCTCTCCCATGAGAGTCTGTCGTTTAGATAACTTTCTATGTCTTGGAAGGGGAAACGCCTTCCTACGGTTCGGCCTACTGCATTCAGGGATAAAGCGAATTGACCGGATTTATGCAGAATGCCGAGGGACTCTTCTTGCTGCCAGATGAAGCGAAGGAATTTCATAGAGAGCAAAGTAATGGTAAGGGGTGTGATTGGGGGATGCGGGGGATGAG
>JANWXY010000076.1 GCA_025057135.1 Bacteroidia bacterium
CTCCCCATTCTCTGGGCCTACACTCACATAGAAGGCTCTGCTCTCGTCTGGCATGCTACTGGACTGGGGGGAGATGAGGGGGCGCGGTTATCTCTAGAGTATGCCTCTGAGGCGGAGGGTGTGTGGTCCGTAATGGCGACAGGACTGCCTTTGGTTGGGCGGTATCCCCTCAGTCAGAGTGGCTTTTATCGCCTCGCCGCTCCTCTGCGCAATGGTAGTATAGAGTATAGTCCCGTAGTGGAGTTTCGGGCAGAGCTTTTCCCCTCGCTCTATCCCAATCCTGCGCCTGGCGGTCCGTACTTGAGCTATCCTGAGCTGGTAGATCGCATAGAAGTAATAGATAGTCGCGGTGCCCTTGTGCGGTGCATAGTCGCCCCTGTGGAGAAGGAAACTTTGCGGGGGCTTGAAGCAGGACTTTACATTGTGCGCCTTTACACTTCTCAAGGAGAGAAGGTGCAGCGCTTGCTGGTGCCATAGTTCATGGAGAGAGTGGCTACGCTCCATCTATTAGTCTCATGCGTTATGCGCCGACACATCTCTCTGAGCCGCATAAGCTGTACATTATCAGCCCTCTGATGTAACTTTACGCCAATGAGAAGCCTTTCAATCGCTCTCTTGTCTTGCCTATGGGCACAAGGATTTGAGACGAGCTTTTATATTGGTCCTCAGGTGACGGCTCTGCTTACCAAGAGCGGGCAGGCCTATGATCTTCGCTGGCGAGGGATAGGCTTTCTGGGGGGTGTGAGCGAGACTTTCTGGTTTGCAGACCGTTGGGGAGCTTCATTAGAAGCGCAGTATTCATGGAGTCAGTTTGACAGAGGCTCTGGGAACTCAGGGGAGGTAAAGCGATTTGTAACGAGCTTAAAACTGCCGGTATTAGTGCGATATCGGGTGCCATTGAGTGAAAAAATCTGGCTGAGCATGGGAGCAGGAGCACATGCAAGCCTTATTCTTTCAGCGGAAGAGGATATTCGGATGCAGAGTAGCACAGGACAGGATACGACATATACCACAGACTTGTTTGATAAGGTGCAAGCCGGTGCAGAGGCTCATAGGCGAGGGGTAGTCGGTCTGGCTTTTTCGGCGGGATTACAAACTCGGCGCTTTGGCATTTCTATATGGCATGATACGATTCTTGGTAGTGTGAATGATCCTCGGCGGGGCTCGCGCCGCTGGTATAACTCTACGGCCCTACGGGTGAGCTATACAGTGCTCACTTCGGAAAATTAGCTCCTCAGTGCTAAGTAATAGTGTATAGCTTTTCTTTATGAGGTGGCTCTACGCTTTCAGGACTTCCGTGAGTTAGAGAGACGAAATCCAAACCTAAGTAATCTTTTTGTTTCTGCGCTGTCAGCCGTTTTTATGCCCGAAATGAAGGTGGCTTTTCGGATGATACCACATATGCGAATTTTCTGATTGTCCGCGAGCCTACTCAGGTGATGAGTTTTCCGTTCTCAGAGGGTTTTGAACAAAGTACCTTTCCACCAGTCAGTTGGCAAATCGTGAACCCAGATACGTTTAGACGCTTTCCCAGCTGGGTGCCTCCTTCTTTTATTTCACAGGCCCCCCCACCGACGATTAGATGGAGGAGATATGTGGCGGCTGGGAGGGGGAGCTTTGGCTCGAGTAACGCTTCCGCTTGGATGGAGAACTGGGGCTGGATAGAACGCCAACAGCGGGATTACTTGATTACGCCCCAGATTGAAATACCTCTATCAGCGCAGGCGCCCTCAATAGAGTTTGATGTCTATTACCGTGCGCTATATTGGGAGGACCTTAGGGATACTATAAAGAGCTATGGGTACCTATACGGAGATACCCTTGCGGTGTCTATTTCGGACGACTGCGGTCAGACCTGGCAGCGTCTGTATTACAAGGGTGGGGAAGAGCTGGACGTAACAGGGCGCGCTATTTCCGTCGTCAACCAAGACCTTCAGACAGCTCAACATGCGGCCGTTCCTCCCGCCGGGGTAAATACCGCATGGCGGCATGAAACTATCCGTATCCCTAATCGCTATAAAGGACGAAAAGTCCTGATCCGCTTTGAGAATATCTCAGAGATGGGCAATAACCTGTACATAGATAGCGTTCAGGTAAGAGAAGCTTCCACAACTCATCTCGGCGTAGGCTCGTCTGTATCTGTCTCGCTCTACCCCAATCCCGCTACGGATGATGTATATCTCAGCATAAGAGGTGCAGAGAAGCAGCCGATACGCTATCGCCTCCTCTCTGCTCATGGAGTGGAGTTAGAAAAAGGTACCTTAGTGGCACAAGATGAGCATGTTCAACACAGATTCTCCATGGGTTCCTTAGCTGCTGGACTTTACCTGCTACATTTGGATATAGCGGGCATTACATACAGCTGGCGGCTCATTAGAGAGTAGGGCATTATCTGTAATCTAAACTATATACGGGCAGGCGGCCTGTTCATACGGGTCGCCTGCGTTGGTATTTTGAGACTATTCCTCTTGACTGCCATAGGGGGGATAGAAAGCCTATGCCAATCCAGACTCAGGCATATTTTGGAGCGAAAAAAGGAAAGTCCAGAGACAAGATGGGGGTCCCTTGCCCCATCAAATTGGAAGGTACGACCGCCGACGACGCTCACTCAAGGCGACAATCGCAATACTGAGCTCATACAGACCCCACAATGGAATCGCCAAGAGGAGCTGACTAATCACATCCGGTGAAGGGGTGAGTATCCCCCCTAATATAACCGCTATCAGCACCGCATAGCGCCGCAGGGCGCGCAGCCCTCGGGCTGTAATAATGCCTGCTTGACTTAGACCCCATAGGAGAACTGGCATCTGAAACACTAAGCCAACGACCAGACAAGTCTGGACGGTGAGGCTGATCACATCGCCTATCCGCCATATGTTCTCTACATTTTCAGCGAGGCGAAAGCTTCCAAAAAAGTACATCATAAAAGGCACTAAAATGAAATAAGCAAAAAGGACCCCGGTCATAAAGAGGAGAGAAGTGTAAAAGACAATCCCACGCAAAGCGCGGCGCTCATGGCGATACAAACCCGGGCGTATGAATCGCCATATTTCCCATACGATATAAGGAAAGGCTATGACTAAACCAGCGGACAGCGCAAGGACGACGGCTTTCACGAACTGTTCTGAGGGATGGGTGGCTTGCAGACGAAGCGTAAACGGTGGAGGGCAATGGCCTATCCGACAAAGTAGGACAGCTGTGGGAAAGTCCAGGCTCAATGGCCCCAACAATACCCGACCGACAAGCCATTCTATTTTCCAGAAAGCAAAGGCAGAAAAAATAAATACAACGGCGGTGCTGCGCCATAGATGCCACCGTAAATCCTCCAAGTGTGCCCAAAAAGGCTTATCTCGCTCTTGGTCCAGCGGCATTAGAGCTTTATATGGTAAATCTGATAGCCATTCTTACTGGCAGGGGCGAGCGCAAGGCATATAACTTCCTGAGGACCAAGGTATGCCGCTTCCATTGGGAGGAGGAGCATATCCCCCGCAGCATTCGTAGCAAGCTCCTTTGTGACAGCTTCGCCAGTCTGATGATTGATTTGGTATGCGATGAGCTTGCCTTTCCCGGTCCGCTCGGTCAGAAAGGCTATGGTGATAAATGTCGGGCCTACACCCCGCAAGAAAGATACCATGCGCATGTCTGGTTCTTTCTGCCGCTTCTCTATGCGATAAGCCCAGTGGAAAGCGAGCGAATCGCCTATTTTCCGCCATCGTACCGCCCATACATCATAAGCAAGAGCAGCTCCCCCCCGTGATCGAATATCTTCCCATAACACATATACTGCCGTGTCGGCGATGGATAAGATTTCTTTTGCGGAGAAGTTCGTGGGCTCTTTGTACAGAGAAAGCCACTCCTCGGGAAATGGAGCGATGGTCCAATGGAAGGCGCTCGTATCTGTTAGGGGCATGGGTAAAAAACCGATAGCCCACTTACCAATACGCATTCCATCTTTGTGGGGAATATTCTTTTCACCAGGGAGCAGACCTGCGACGTAAATCCCTTTGGAGGTAGGATAAAGGCGTGGCTCGTAAAATACGGTATCAATAGAAACCTTCCACCGCCGGTTCGTGCGTCCGCGGGTGTCATAGCATCCGATGGTAGTTTGGCGATCGGGGCTGCGCTCTACCGTCCATATACAGAGGCGATGATCTAATGCCAGGGCTAAGGGCATATCCCGCATTCCCCAGTCCGTAGAAGAGCTTACTTTCCGTCCATTCTGACTCCATACAGCGTACAGGCTGCGTTCCACAGTGCCTTTTTTATTTACCTCGTAAGCATACCAGAGAAAGTGCGTACTGTCTCCCGAAGGGATGATCCCCGCGCGGGCTTCGTTCATCGGCCGGTCATATGTAGAAATAGACACCCACTTTGGCAGGAGAAGCTGCCCTTTGAAATCGTAGAAACGAGCCACCTCCTGGGTCACGCCTCGAGTCAGGGGGTCTTCTTCATAAGATAATAGCACGAGCGACTCTTTCAAACTAAGAAGTCGTAGCGGTCGTCCTTTCCCCGCTTCTGGTATGTCTATCATTTGGGACCACTGGGTGTAGTAGTCTGTATTTTGGCATTCTATATACCAGCCGGGCTTGGGCTTATCTTGGGCCCAGTATTCAATATAGGCAAAACGCCCTTTCCCTGCCGGTACCAGCGCGTATGGCATGCCTACTTTTTCTACGGAATAGCCCTTTACTTCTATCTGCGTACGACTGATGATACGCTGAGCAAATAGTACTCCTATGAGGAGGCAAGCGCATTTATGCATGCTCTTCAAATATAGGCTGGTCGTTTTGAATACCATTTGTGGGGCGGAGGGGAAAGGCTACATAAAAAGTCGTGCCTTTCGCCACTTCTGTGGTAAAAGATATTTTTCCGCCCATCCGTTCTACGAGGCCCTTGGTAATAGCGAGTCCGAGCCCCGTACCCGTGCGTCGCGTGGTAAAATAAAATTCAAATATCCGCTCGCGCACTTCCGCCGGTATGCCAGGTCCATTATCTTGGATGGCAATGATGGCTTCGTCTTTACTACGAGTGAGTGAAACTTGTATGTGTGGTGCAGTAGCACCCTCCAGCGCTTGAAGGGCATTTTGGATGAGGTTATTTAGTATCTGCTGTAAGGCGTCGGGATTGCCTTCTATCCAGAGCGGCTCTTCTGGAAGCTGTATGTCAAAAGCGACATGAGGATTTTGTGTGAAAGGGTGGAGTAGCTCTTCCAACGCTGTATTGAGATGAATGGGCTGGAGCGGCAGCTCTTCTGTGGAGCCCAGTTTAGCGAAGCTCATGAAGGCATTGGCTATGCGCACCAGCGACTCTATCCTCTGTAGCAGCCGAGTGGAAATATCCCGCAGTTTTTCAGGGTCTACGGTCGGCATGCGCTGGAGGTGCTGAAGATGTATTTTGAGAGGGGTGAGAGCTGTCTTAATTTCATGAGCAGCTTGAAAAGCCATTTCTTGCTGACTCACGCGTCGCAGCGTGCGTTCTAACTGCCGCTGACTGGAATACAGCCTTTCTACCATTTCATTGTAAGCAGAGACGAGGGTGGCAATCTCGTCTTTCCCTCCCTCCCAACTAAGCAGTGGAGGGTTCGGGCTCTCAGGCGCAGCACGAAGCCGCATGACGACTTTTTGTAGGCTATTAGAAAACCTTTCCGTCAGTAGTAGCCCCACCATAATAGAGGATAGAGACAGAAAAAGGTAAGCATTCACTGTGTAGCCGATGAAGTACCAAAGGGGCTCGTAAAAAGATTTTTCAGGTAAAGGCTGTGGAATATGTAAAATCCCTAGTAGTTTCCCTGTTTCTGTGCGAATAGGAGCATATCCCATCAATCGCTTGCGAGCTCTATCCATCTCAATGACGGGCCCCGCGCTTACTTGCTGCATTTGTGAGAGGATGTGCGGCTCAATGAATGGAGAGACGAGATTATTCCAGTATGCTACGGGGAGTGTGCTACTGTATAGGTACCCCTGGCTGGTATAGATAAAGGCCTCTGACTGCGAGAGCGAACCTATGCGACGCATGAGGTCTCGGACGAAGGACTCCTCACCAGCCATGTAGTTCTGAAGCCAAAATGCGAGCTTCTCCAGAAGGATAGTTTCTCCACTGAGATAGCTGCTTACCGTGGTCAATCGTTGGGTTAGGTCTTGTTGGCGCTGGTTTTCACTGATACGCAGGAAGAGGAAAAAGGTAACGACTAATATCGCTAATAGAGGAAGAAATACTAATACGCCGAGTAGCACCTGAAATCTCTGAACAAAAGAGGCGTTACGAGTATAGAGCGCCGTGATAATAGATTTTATCTTAGAAAACCGTTCAAATAACAATCCGAGGAAAAGTAGAGCCAAAAATATAGGTACGGTGGCGAAATGAGCAGTCCAGTTACGGGCGGGTAGCCGGAGATATACAGTCAGTGTAGGAGAGATGGGGGCAATGTATTCATACTTGGAGTCTGCCTGGCGCCATATAGGGAGGCTTTGGGAGGGCATAGATACAAACGCCGGGAACCGCTCATCCCCCCACCACCGAATCAGATGCCCCTGCTCATACAAACCATAATTAGGCAAACTTGGCTCGTCAATCGCTTGCAAGCGTCCCAGCAGTGGCTGAGAACGAGGATAAAGCTCTATTTGAACCTCTAAGGGCGGTATGTCTCTCACTTGCACAGGCAGTCGGGCTACATATATATACCGAGGTATGCCCTGATTGATAAAGTATAGATGAGGAGCAAATGGAACTGATATGGCTCTGGATTTGACCTGCCGCCAGTTCAGAGGACGCAGCTCAAATAGATTATCTGCTCGAGAACCTTCCTTTTGCCAGCAGGATACGACCACCTCATAATCATTTCCTAAGGTAAAGAGGTGCCTTCGGATAAGATTGCCAATAAATCTTGCATCTATTAGATAGTCCTCCAGCTTTACGGTATTCCAGAGGGTGGAGTCTGCAGTAATCCGCGGAAGAATCTGAGATAGACGATATTCCATAGCCGGCTCGCGCAGGCGAGCGACATGGAGGGCGTATGCCTCCGCAAGAAAGCGTGACCGTTGCTCTTGACCCCAACCAATCCACCCATTTATCCCCCATGTAAGTAAAAAGAATACCAGTGTGTAGCGAATATAGCTTGGAATCCCTTTGGGATTTAGGGGAAGTAGATATAGTAAAACTATGGGAATGATGGCCCAGATTTTGAGTCCAATCAATTTTAGTGCTACCGCTGCTATCGCCGATATTGTAGCATGTACAAAGAAGTGGCCTTTTACATGCTTCTGAAAGTGAGCAATGCTGCGTCGGAGCATAGCTAAGATCAATCCCCAGCCAGCAAGTTGAAATAGACTTAGTTTTCGGACAGGGTCTATTTCTATTTGGCTATGTTTAGAAATCAGGTATAGAGCTCCTCCGAGAATGCTCCATATTCCCCAATAGCCCATGGGGTAAAGCCATTTAGGTGCATGATCGATTCGCCTGAGAATGATCGTGATCCAGAAAAGGATGACGATATTCCATCCAATATCCCATAAGCTGGTATGTATGGGACTTATTGCACAGTTTGCAGAGGAGAAGAAGTCAGAGTTTATTAGACGCCCGGGTAGCCTGCTCCAGTGAAGCGCAAGCCATGTAGCGATGAGCACGCCAAGGTATATTATCGGAGCAGCTTTGTAGTTAGCCTCTAAGTAAAACCAGAGGCATAGCAAAAGTAGCCCTAAGGATATACCAAATACAATCGTGTAGAACCACCTTAGGGGTACTCGTAAATTCTCTGGGCAGCCAATGTAAAAGCGTAGAAGAGGTTGGTCCTTTTGATCGGGTAGAACTATGGGTAAGCCCTCTCCACTGAGACGCAGACAGAGGCCTTGTATCCACTCTTTGTCTCCATGTAGAGGAAAGTCCCATCTCTCATGTATTGTAAGGGCTCCAGGGTGCGTCCGTACTGGTATGAGGGCTACCTGGCGGAGCGTGTCTACGAACAGCTTTAAAGCATAGTACAAGGTGTATTCGTCAGCGATTATCTCAGGGTCTGGTGTAGCCAGGCTAGGTTTGTTTTGCGGAAAGGGCCATCGGGTGGTATTCCAGCGACGTATCTGCTCCTCTGAGGAAGAGTATTCTAAAAATAATACATCCGTTTCGTTGTTCCAATTTTGCGTATCCTCCCGATAAGCGTATAATCTGCTCAGGGTATAATAAACTTTCCTCTGCCAAAGCCCTACTGCCCACCACTGAAATATCTTATAATGCCAACGAATGGGTGATAGCTCATTGACTAAGGCTGTAATCCCAGCTAATATGCCACTTGCCACTCCTATGCGTAGCGCCCATCGGCGCATACCTAAGACCCTGAGTAGTAGCGCCTTATTTTTTGGCTATACTTTTGAAGGAAGGTATATTTCTCGGTGCCTAAGTTTATGACTCGTTCTATGGTGTCACTCAGGTGTACAGGGACTTCTAAGGTGATCTTTCGGCGATCTCGCAAGAGGAGGATATATTTAGTTAGGGCACCATCTACATGTTGATAGTAGTCATACACTTCTTCCCAGGGGATAAGTTCTACGTCCCACGACAGTTTCGTCCAGATGAAACGATGATTATAGATGCCCCGTTCGGATAAGATATGCAGATGGTGTCCTCTCAACCCGGCGAAGATGAGTATGAGCATAGACACACAGAGGAAGTTCAGAGCGGCGAACTCTTTCCATAGAGCTACAAGGCGAGGTTCTGTGGCAAATCGGATAGAGAAAGCGTAGGACAACATGCCTCCACTGAGGAAAATGAGAATCCCAAGAAAGAGAAGGGCAGCCCATAGTCCAAAGGATGGCTTATCCCAGCGAATGAGCGTGCCGGAGAGTTTTTTACGCAGACTAAAAGTTGCCCACCAGGTTCCTCCTGCGAATAGAGCAGCTATCACAAGAAATCCCTCCATGAGGTAAGTAAGTAAGGTCAAGGTTTCAGCCATAGGAAACAAAGCTAAGATAAGCATTTTCTATGAAACCTTACTCCGCTGGGTCTTCGTGTCTCAGGGTTTTCAGGTCGGGGTAAATCTTCTGGGCTATGGCGCGAGCGGTAGGGGTGGCAGCGGTTCCACCCAGAGCCGTCTCTTTGAAGCGAGTATCCATAGCAGCCCCTACCTCTCCCATAGCTATTACCATTTCATCTACGGGAATAATCGCTGTGTCTCCTGCGAGAGCCATCTGGGCGGCGGCAGCAGCTATGACGACAGCTGAGCCGTTTCGCTTCACGCATGGTAACTCTACCAATCCCGCTACGGGGTCGCAAATCAACCCGAGCATATTCATGATCGTAAGTGCGACTGCTTCAAACACTTGGTCTATATCCCCTCCCAGGGCATATACTATTCCTGCAGCTCCCATGGCAGCGGCGGTGCCGGTTTCTGCTTGACAGCCCCCCACAGCCCCCGCAATAGAGGCTTTCTGCTCAATGATAAGAGCCACTCCGGCACCAATCAACATGGCTTCGTATATAGTTTGTAGAGGGATGCTATGATGCTTTTCCAAAAAGACATAGATACCCGGTAAAATCCCAGAAGCGCCCGCCGTGGGCGCGGCTACGACCCGTCCCATGCAGGCATTCGTCTCTTTGGCGGCCGTCGCATATGCCAATAACAGCGAAAACTCCGGACTGACTACTTGTATAGGAGGCGTCAGAAGTTTTTTCCCCGTATCTCGGACGAGCCCGCTGAAAGTTTGTCGCGGTTCGCGCAATCCACTCTCTACGGCGTCTCGCATTACTGCATATACCTGGGCAAGGCGAGCCCATATTTCTTCGGCAGAGCGCCCTTTCTGATGCATTTCATAGTCTAATACTACTTGCCAAAGAGGAATGCTCTTCTCTTCAGCGAAAGTGCGCCATCCCTTGAAGCTTTCAAGTTTCATTTACCTAAATAACGCTTTTCGTAGGGGAAGAAACTCCTGTTTATTCCTGCCCGGCAGCCACGTACTGGCGTAGGGCTTGATAGATAGATTGCGCGATGTACTCCTGACCGGACTGGGAAGCCAGGTACTTCTCCTCTGCCGGATTAGTGATAAAGCCTATCTCACACAGCACCGCAGGCATACTGGTGCGCCACAGAACGAGAAACCCAGCTTGTTTTACGCCGCGGCTTTGCCTTTTAGCAGTGCCGCTCATCTGCTCTTCTATCCTTTTGGCTAAACGCAGACTTTGTTTGAGATAGGCGTGCTGCATTAGCGAAAAAATGATATAAGCTTCCTCGGAGTTCGGATCAAATCCGTCATAGTTGCGCTGGTAGCCTTCCTCCAGAAGGATAGAGGAGTTTTCGCGCATTACGACGGCTAAGTTATCCTTAGTTTTATGCTCGCCGAGAGCGTAGGTTTCGGAGCCATAGATGTCTTTTCGCTGGTTAGCGTTGCAGTGTATGCTGAGGAAAAGGTCTGCATGAAGTTTATTCGCTGTATCGGCTCGGCGAATGAGCTCAACGAAAACATCACTGTCGCGGGTTAGAACCGGCCGGAAGAGGGCGTCTTTTTTGAGAAGGTCTGCGAGCTTGAGTGAGACAGACAGGGCGATGTCTTTCTCTTTATAGATTTTGCCGAGAGCGCCGGGGTCCTTGCCGCCATGTCCTGGGTCTATGACTACTAATATCGGCTTCATTAGACGGAAAGATGCCGTCCAGATAGAAGCGAAACTTAGTAGTAAGAGAAGCCCCGTACTTTTGCGCATACTTTCATGCAAAAATGCCAAATCATATGCATACTTGGTCTATTGTGCATAGCTTGGGGACAGATAGAGCGGCGTGCGCGCTTGGATACTTTGCCTGCGTCTCTTGAAGATTCCCTTGCACAAGGCAGCTTCCTTTCCTATGATACCCTCTTCTACTCGGCGGAAGACTCGGCTACTTTCTATATGAAAGAGGGAGATATCTATCTCTATCGGGGGGTGGACATCAAGTTCTCAAGTGCTCACCTTCAGACAGGTTACGCCTATTTGCAAGGTAAAAGCCGAGTGTTGTACGGTCGTGGGCTCAAACGGGGCGACTCTCTGATTCAAACGCCGACTTTGTACATGTATGGGCAAAAGTACGAGATGGACAGTTTGCGGTATGAGCTTGGTCGGGACAGAGGACAGATTTTTGGGTTGCGGCAGAAGCTGTCTGAAGAGGTTTTGGCGGGAAAAGCAGTCCAGATGAATCCAGATGGAACCTTCTATGCAGCGGGGGCTTATTATACGACCTGTACAGCTCAGCCGCCGCATTTCTACATCGCCTCCAGTCGCATCAAGCTGTATCCAGAAGAGCGAATCATCAGCGGGCCTCTATACGCAGTAGTAGGGGATGTACCGATTCCTATCTTTCTGCCATTTGGGTATTTTCCACTCATGGACAGAGCAGCGTCTGGATTGATTCTTCCTTTGATTGGGCAGGCGGCGGACAGAGGCTTTTTTCTGCGAGGGTTAGGATACTACTGGGCTATCAATAGGTACATGGATGCTCGCTTAGAAGCGGATATTTTCACTCGGGGGGGCTTTCGAAGCGAGATACTTTGGACTTATCGCAAACGGTACTGGTATAACGGCGCTTTATCCATACAATACGCCTATCAAACTTTCAACGAACCTGGGGACCCGGATTATCAAGCAAGCCGTATGGTATTTGTACGCTGGCAGCATCAGCAGACGCTTTCTCCCACCGCCTCTCTTTCAGCTAATGTCCAGGCTGGTACCTCTACTTTCCTCGGGAGACAGAGCTATAATGCCACAGATTTTCTTTCTACAAATCTCCAATCCAGCATTGCCCTCCAGAAAGCTTTTGCAGGTTCTCCTTGGCAGCTTACCCTTGGCGCTAATCACAATCAAAACCTCATTCAGAAACTTTGGACCATCCAAGCCCCCGTAGTGGCTTTGTACCAGAACCGCATATTCCCTTTTGAGCGGAAGAAGCGTACTGGTCCTACTCGCTGGTATGAGCGTATAGGCTATACTTATCGCTTAGATGCTCAGGGGCTTGTCTCTGTACCTGAAAGTCTTCTTTTCACGCCTGCGATGTGGGATACATTTCGATGGGGGGCGCGTCACTCTGTACAAGTTGCTGGTGGTTATACGCTTCTTCGGTACTTTCAGTTTAGTCCGACGCTCACCTACAATGAGTATTTCTACAGCGAGCAGATCCAATACTCACCTGACACTGCTGGTGGCATACGACAGCAGCGCCTGCGGCAGCTCCGAGCGGCCCGGGATTTTGCCTTTGCAGCTTCCCTCTCTACACGGATATATGGCATAAGAACCTTTAGGGGCAAGCGTGGAGTAGCTTTCCGTCATACGATTATTCCCACGGTGGGGTTTGCCTGGCGGCCGGATTTTTCAGACGATCGCTGGGGACTTTATCAGCGTCTCTATCAAAATGGACGAGAGCGTCGGCTAAATCCTCTCGCATGGGGATTTTATGGTAGCCCTCCTGCAGGACGCCAAGAAGCTCTTCAATTTAGCCTGAGTAATCTCTGGGAGATGCGGTATAAGGACCCCAGCGATTCTACTGGGCGAAAGTATAAGTACCTCTCGCTTTTAGATAATGTGGGCGCTTCTGCCAGCTACAACTTTGCGGCGGATAGCTTTCGTCTCTCTCCTATTGCCCTGACAGCTCGTACCAATCTGCTCGGTACTCGGCTGAATCTCAACTACACGGCGACCTTAGACCCCTATCGTTACGACTCGGGCGGCGTGCGACGCTCTGAGTACCGATGGAGTAGCGATAGACGCATCGGTACTATCACTCAAATGAACTGGGCAGTGGTTACTTCTTTTTCTCCGGCTACTCCTTCTGTGCCACCCGGAGAAAACGAAGAGACCCTTGTATTCTTCAACTTACCTTGGCGGGTTGATCTGAGCTATAATCTCGTCGGAGTGCGACAGTTCTTCCCTGACTCTGCGAAGTACCGATGGATTCAAACTGTCGGCCTCTCTGGTGAAATCAACATTACCCGCTTCTGGCGGGTGCAGGTTAGCACAGGCTATGACTTTAACCAGAAACGACTTTCTTTCACGAGTGTAAATGTCTATCGCGACTTGCACTGCTGGGAGCTGAGCTTCAACTGGATACCTTTTGGTGTGCGCCAAAGCTATTTTCTCACCATATCCGCCCGGTCCCCAAAGCTTCAAGATGTGCGCATTACTAAGCGCCGAGACTGGCAGGATCGTTTTGTCCGAGGGTTGTGAGAGATTAGTTAGATTTGTGGTGTGAGTGCTCTGAGTCTGCTGCGCGAGGCGCTCGCTTCCGAAGCTTTAGAGGTACGAGAACACGCTGGCGAGCTAACCTTCATAGTAGAACATTCCCGTCTCAAGTCCTTCCTTAGGTTACTTAAGGAGAAATATGACTTTGACTATCTCGTAGATATCGGAGCGACCGACCACTTTGTGGAAGGCCTACGGTTTGAGATAGTGTATAATATCGTGAGCCTGTCTCAGCGGCTGCGTTTGCGTGTCAAAGCCAGGCTGCCCGAAGCTTCTCCCACGGTGGAAACAGTTTCAGACCTCTGGCCGAGCGCTGCGTGGCACGAACGCGAAGCCTACGACATGATGGGTATAAAGTTTGAGGGGCATCCAGACCTCAGACGCATGTATCTTCCCGAAGACTTTGAGTATTATCCTCTGCGAAAGGAGTTTCCCCTTTTAGGTATACCGGGTACCCTGCCTCTGCCACCCAAAGAGCCGCCTAAGCCTTATGTCTGAGGGGCGGATGAGCTGGATGTAGGTTTGGTGGAGGGGAGGGGGGGGGGGG
>JANWXY010000078.1 GCA_025057135.1 Bacteroidia bacterium
CCCCCCCCCCCCGCCCCACATAAATCATCCCTCCCCACAGCTAATTCACTATTCTGATCTCTACCCGACGATTACGACGCTGCCCCTCAGGAGTAGCATTATCAGCGATCGGGCGACTCTTCCCATATCCTACAATCGTAAAGCGATCCTTCGGCAATCCGCGACTAACGAGGTATTCTTTTACCGCCTGAGCTCTACCACGAGACAGCTGAATTTCTGACTCCGCTAAACTGGTTCCATCGGTGTGTCCAGCTATTTCTATGCGAGGAGCGGGATTTTCAACAAGAAAGCGATACAAAGCCTCTAACTGAGGCATAGCTTCAGGAAGGAGTTTGGCGCTCCCCTTCTCAAAAGTAATGTTGAATAAGGGAAGGCGCAGATTAGGCCTCAGTTTCTCTAAGTAAATGTCCACGCGATTCTCACGATTTCGCCGCAGACGGATAGAAACGTCTTTCCACATATGCCCAACTGCATAAATACTAAGCCATACTTCCGAACCGATACTGTCGGGAACCTCCCACCGAAAAAGCCCCGAGGAACTTATGGAAACGCTATCTACAACTCTGCCTGCCTGATTACGAAAAAGAATCTTTCCCGGCGTGCCCTTTACCTCCGTCAAGAGGTATCCTGTAATAACTGTGGGAGCATTTATTACGGGAAAAGTGGGAGATACACTATCAGGACTCCACCACACAAGCCAGAAGTCGGCATTGCCAAAAGTGCGTATTCCAAGCTGGTCGCCTGGTGAAGCTGTGGTTCCGCAGCCGACATATGCGCCCTCTTCCGCTGGAAAGAGCGCTACCCAGCTATCTACATCTTTCCCACCAAAGGTATAGCAGAAAACCAAGGAGTCACGCTGGCGCTCCCAGCGTAGAGCCCACGCATCATATAAACCGGCGAGATGAGGTATGAGACCATTCCTAGAACTGCTCATACCAGCAATCAACCAGTCACCAGAGGAGGTATATGAAAGAAAGTTGAGTCCTTCATCGCCGCTGCCCCCCCCACTCCAGACGAGTTCGGCGACTCCGGTGATATCTATTCGCCAGATGCACCCATCAGCTCGACCATACGATGCAGCACCGGCTGAGAAACTGGTACCTGCTACCCAAATTTCTCCCGTTGGACTGCACACATAACTATATGGCTCTTCAAAGTCAGCTCCACCGAAATTCCAGCTACGACGAAAGTGTCCTGACTTATCTACCTCCACCAGCCAAATATCTGTGCGCCCGAGAGGATTCTGAATATGTCCATCCGGCGAGTCCGACGCACCGATAAGCCAGACGGTATCAGGCGATAGCGGAATGCACAAGCGCAAATAGTCATTTTCCGACCCACCAAAAGTTGCGTGACCAATCAGCTCCCCTTGAGAAGAAAAACGCAAAAGCCACGCATCCACTCCTCCATAGGGTTTTGGGTGAAGTACAGAGTCGTAGGAACCTATTTGTCCTAAAACCCAAAGCGTACCATCTGGATGGATGCCGGCACCAAAGGCCATGTCATTACCTATCCCCCCCACCGCTTTTTGCCAGAGGGGCTTTCCCAAAGCATCCGTCCGAATAATAAAAGCGTCCTTTTTTCCATGAGATAAACTTTTAGAGTCTGTCCAACCCACGAGAAGCCACCCACCATCGGATAAACGCAATACATCATTTAGCTCTTCATCCCCCTCAGCGCCATAGGTGGATTGCCATAAAACCTCCCCCATCCTATCGGTGCGCACCACCCAGAAATCAGCATCAAACGCTTTACGCTTTAGAAGCCCATCTTTGGAGCGAGTATGCCCAAATAGCCAATACCCCCCTGCATCTTGATAAGCGCGGACCATAACATCCGCCATAGTTCCGCCATAGCACTTCTGCCTGAGGATAGTTTGGGCCCATAGCAGGCTACCCAATAGCCCGAGCCAACTCATACGTAAAAAGTATCCTTTTTGCCTGCTCTATGGAAATGTAAGGTGGTGGAGCCGTCCCACAAGCTTTCCCTTCTAAAAGATGAATGAGGCTTTTCTCTACAGCTGCAAGCGTATGTTTGCCAAAGTGTGTATGCCCCCCTTCATACCGCTGGTACTGATACTCCCAGTAGGTCGTCAAGTACCCCGCATACCCATTACTATATCCCTGAATGATGATGTACTGCACGCCCTTAGGGGCTAAAACAGGAGCTATACGCTCTCGAATCAACCTACCTGCCATAGTGGTGGGCTCCATCGGCAGCGCCACGATAGCCACGCTTCCAAGCTGCCATACCTGTATGGGGAGTATTTGAGGCGTTAGAGGAAGTGGTACATATTTTCCACCTTGACGAGCAATCCACTGGAGATACTTAATAGCCGCATCCGTAGCTGGCAAAGGCAGAGTATCCCATCGGACTGTACCAAAGATGCGTTTAGAGACACTCTCTACGACCAAGGGTTTCGTCCCATGAATAGATGGATTTATGAGTCCCCGCAAGCGAGCAAGCACAGCTATGACCCTCACCCATTCCTGGGGAATGCCTCCTCCCTCCAAAGTGCCCCCCAGAAAAGCCGCTCCTAATGCACCTTCCCCAGTCTTGCCTCGCCCCATCCCACGGGTATAGGGCTCTTCTACTTCCACTGCGGAAAAATCCACCCAACACCACCAGCTCCGGAGAAGAGGAGCTATTACAGTTTCTTCCGCCTTCGCAAGGTGCTGTGCCATCTCCGCCTGGTAGCGTCCGACTATGCGGCGATTTTCAAAGGGATTGGGGGTGGGTCCGCGATGCACCTTTACCCCCGGAAATTTGAAGTGATTAGGCGTAATGTCGCCTGCTGTACTCTGAGCAAATGCAGCGACTATACCTCGCTCCTCGCATAGCTCTGCCGCGTATCCTTTATGATCTGAGGAGACACAGAGATTTTCTTCCTGAATCGTCGTCGTATGCGTACCAAACCAGTTTATCAGATGACCGTGAGGCAAAGCTGTGATCTGATAGGCAGCTCGGTCCACAGCCAACTCTGGTTTATCTGTCCATGCCCCAGGATTCTTCTTGAAGGCTTCTATCGCTCTATTGAAGGCTATGGGCACCTCGGGCGGAAACTCCCCCAAACTAAAAGCCAGAGTCACAGGTTGCCGTGCAGCATATGCCTGAAGAGCGGCTTCTACCATACCACTCACATACCGTTCAAATACCCCTGCATGAAAGCCCGGTGTATTGATATGATACAGCAGATGATGAGAAAAACCGCCAGGGGCTGCGTGAGTGTGATTAGCGGTGAGCATCAAATGGGCCTCCGCTAAGTCAGGAAAACTCTGGCGTAGCCGTAGATAAACCTCCTGCCTTAGGGCTACCGTGATGAAGCAGATGTCTGCCTCTATCCAAAAGTGCGGAGGGTCTGTATCGGTTTGGAAGCAAAACGCACGGGCATATAGCTGAGATTCCACAGTATGAGCTACATGACGAGAGTTTCCCCAACCTAATAGCCCGATTTCCGGCTCAAAATATGTGATATTTACCCGCGCAGCACCAACCTGCCACACACCACAAAGCTACAGCTCATCGGTAGTAACTCAAATAAAAAACGTGAGTTGGGCTTCTCTGCACTCCTCCCAGATGCCGGCAACCCGATGCGGTATTTTGATGGATACCATTTATGCTGATGCAGGGAAAACGGATGTATGCGCCACACAGGTATGAGGTATTCTTCTGAGAAACTCGCATATATTTGTAGTATGCGATACATTTTACCTCTGCTCACCGTGGTGTGGGCACAGGTTCTGGTATGCGGCACCGACCTATACAACGCAGATTTAGTAAAATCAAATCCAGAGTACGCCCAAAATCAAAAAAGCATAGATGAACTGCTATCCACATGGGCACAGCTTCATATACGCAGTATCCAGCGCACTGGTAACGACTGTCCCGAAAGTGAGTATGTGATCCCAGTGGTAGTACATATCATTCATTCGGGTGCGGGACAGCCTGACAGTCTGCCAGCCGAGCGGGTATTCAATCAAATGCGGCAGTTATTTGATGACTTTCGCAAACGCCCATATAGTAAAGGCTACAGCTCTGGAGTGGATACTCGGATAGAGTTTTCTTTAGCTACTAAGGACCCCTCAGGCAATCCTCATCCCGGTATCACCTATACGCATTATACCGCAGCCGGATTGAGCTCGGCTACCATAATCCTTAGCGGTAGTGGTGCAAATGCCTCTACTCTAAAATCAAACGTAGGGTGGGACCGAAATAAATATCTAAACATTTGGGTCGTTCGTAGAATATGCTCTGCGGCTTCTGGCTGCCCTGCTTCTGGTGATATATTAGGGTTTGCTACTCTACCAGCAATGGGAACCTCTACCGATCAAGGTGTGGTGGTGGCGTCAGATTACTTCGGACTGACCACTCGCGGTCAAACTACTACTCATGAAATTGGCCATTACCTCAACTTATATCATACTTTTCAAGGCAATTTCGCCTCCTCTGGCGTGTGCGAAGGCGTAAATAGTAGCAACTGTGCCTCCGGAGGCGACCGTGTATGTGATACGCCACCCACTAAACAAGACAACTACGGAAACGCGCGCCGCCAAAACACCTGCGCAGACAACCTCTCTGCCTGGGGCAACGTTGATAAGCCAGACATGGTACGCAACTACATGGATTATTTAGATGATCCCTCTCTGGACATTTTCACAGAAGGTCAAGCTGAACGAATGCGCAGTACCCTTTCCAGCCCCTCTATATCTAATCGTAAACAATGGACTTCTACTAATCTGCAAGCCACCGGCACAGGAGAGTGGGGGCGACTTCACCCCAACTTTGCCTTGCAAGGCTGCGAGCAGCCGCCCTGTGTGGTATGCCCCAATCAGGCATTATATTTCACGAGCTATAGCATGGGCAAACCAAGCACCTTTACTTGGGAAATACGAAAAGGGAATACGGTTGTGGGGTCATCCACAGATGGACCATGTGCTACTATACCCGCCCCTGCTACACCCGATACATATAGTGTCCGACTTGTTATCCAGAATCAAACCCCTACTCCTGCTGAGACTACTTACACAAACTTCCTGATTGTACGCAATCTGTCAAATACTGCCAGTTATCCTTTCGTTCAGGACTTTGAATCAAGTGTATTTCCGCCTCAAGGCTGGATAGTTGTCAATCCCGACTTTGCTACCCGTAATAGCAATAACATCACATGGCAACGCTACAGCGGCTCTGGGCGCGGGAGCTACGGCGGAAGTAATGCTTGCGTTCGTGTACGCAACTGGAGCTACTTCAACTATGGACAGTCTGATTACCTCATTACCCCGCTCATATCTATACCTACCAGTGCCGTAAATCCCACCCTGGCATTTGACGTATACTACCGAGCAGTCCGATGGGGAAACGCAAGCAATGTCTCTATGTTGTATGGGGATACACTCGCTGTATATATCTCTAACGATTGCGGCAGCACATGGCAGCTTCTCTACGAAGAAGGGGGGGAAGCTCTGGATGTGACAGGTCAAGCCATCACGAGTACGGGGACTTATCCTTCTGAACTTACACCGCCCCAAGGACCAAATGGCGACTGGAGACGCAAACGCATACCTATACCTGACAGCTACAAGGGGCAAAATGTACTCATTAGGTTTGAAAATCGCACTATGATGGGAAATACACTGTATCTGGATAGTGTCCAAGTCGCTAACGATCAATCTATAACAACAGGGGTCGCTTCACTCACTTCAAAGCCCATAAGATTTTTCCCCAATCCTGTAGAAGAAGGCAAAGGCACTCTGGTAGTTGCCAACTCAGACACACGAAACTATAGCTATCGCATACTCACCCCC